>JBAXCM010000205.1:0-7926 GCA_037141475.1 Verrucomicrobiota bacterium
ATGAGGACCGGCGGCGCTTCGATGCGTTTCCCAACCAAGCCTCGGGGCAGCCCGTGTGTCTGCGCGGCACCGTCATCGATGCCGCACTGCGTGGATTCGGGCAAGGTCGGCGGTTTTACGAGGCCATTGTGATGGACGGGTCCGGCGGTGTTTTCGGCAGCGGCAAAGTCACCTGTCGCTGGTACAACATGCCGTTCATTCACAAATTTTTAGCCACGGGTCACGAAGTGATTCTTTACGGCAAGGTCAAGGATAGCAACGGTCGCTTGGTGATTGAGCACCCGGAATTTGAAGTTCTGCGCGAAGATGACACCACAGCTCCCATTCATCTCGATCGCATCGTGCCTATTTACAAAAACATTTCCGGGTTGGCGCAGCGCCGCCTGCGCGAGATCATCCACTGGCTCTTGGAGCAAATTGATCCGGCGACTCTGGCGTCCGTCAGCGATGTGCAACCCGCCACTCCCAGGTATCAGGCGCTGTGTGAGCTCCATTTTCCCACAACCCTCGAGCAGGCACAGGCAGCCCGGCGGCGTTTCGCACTGGAAGAATTTTTCGTATTGCAACTCAACGTCGTATGGCGCCGTGCCCGCTATCATGAACGTCCGGGCCGTGTGCTGGGCACCCGCACCACCCTGCTCAAGCAGTTTTACGCAAGCTTGCCGTTTGATCTAACGAACGCCCAGAAGCGTTCGATCAAGGAGATTGTGGTGGACATGCGGGAGGCGCGGCCGATGCACCGTTTGTTGCAGGGGGATGTGGGGTCCGGCAAGACGTTCGTAGCAATGGCGGCCATGCTGTTAGCCATCGACTCCGGTTGTCAGGCCGCGCTCATGGCCCCCACCCAGATTCTCGCCGAACAACACTACCTGACGTTCCGACGCTGGCTGGAGCCCTTGGGCCTTGGCATCGCGCTGCGCACAGCCAACCGCAATGAATCCATCCAGGTCCGGCAATCCGGCGATGCACAGATCATCATCGGCACCCATGCCTTGCTCTACGACTCCGTGGCATTCCGCGATCTCGGCTTGGTCGTCATCGATGAACAACACAAATTCGGGGTCGCCCAGCGGGCCGCGCTTATCAATCAGGGGGTGCTGCCGGATGTGCTCGTCATGACCGCCACCCCCATCCCCCGGACCTTGACCATGACTGTGTACGGCGATCTCGATGTATCGGTGTTAGACGAGAAACCACCGGGCCGGGGAAAAATTGTCACCGCTGTGCGGATAGCCCCCAAGCAGACGGATGTCACAAAGTTCATCAAGCAACAGATTGCGGAGGGCCGCCAAGTATATCTCGTCTATCCACTTGTCGAGGAAAGTGAATCGCTCAATGCGGAATCGGCCATCGAGGCTTATGCCAAATGGCAGAAGCGACTCCCGGGTTGTCAGGTTGGACTGGTTCACGGCAAGCTCAAGCCCGAGGACAAAGAAGCCGTGATGAACCGGTTCCGCTCCGGCGAAATCGCCGCGCTCGTCGCCACCACCGTCATCGAGGTCGGCGTCGATGTGGCCAATGCCAGCGTCATGATTTTGCACCATGCCGAGCGCTTTGGCCTGGCTCAGATCCATCAACTCCGCGGCCGCATCGGCCGCGGCGCTCACAAGGGCTGGTGCATCCTTCTAACCGATGGCAAAAACCCCGACGGCCTCGAAAAACTCAAAATCCTCGAGCACACCGCCGATGGCTTCGAAATCGCTGAGGCCGACCTGCGCTTGCGCGGCCCCGGCGATGTGTTAGGAACCGCCCAGAGCGGCTTGGCGGACCTGCGCTTCAGCGAGTTCCTGGCTGACACGGCGCTGCTGCGCAAAGCCCGTGCCATGGCAGACGCCGCCATTGCCGCTGATCCTGATCTAACAGGATCGCAACGCCACCTGCGTTCGCTCATTCAAGAGCCCAGCGGGAACGACGTTCACCCCGGTGCGGCGTGAGCCGGAATGACGACGGCTTTGAATGCGAGGACTGGTTCCATTGAGTTAACCGCGTTCTCTGAAGTTCTGACGCAGGGCTAGGCTGATTTGCAGAAAATTCCACTTTTTCGAGGGGTGATCCGGGTGGCAGACGTTTACCTTGTGAACGCAATCTCAGAGAGCCTGCGATTGGCGAATGTTGAAAAAACAAAAAAACGAATACTGAAAACACCCTATGAATATGCAACGGAACACCATGGCTGGCTCTTCTTGGAGCGGCGATTCCTGCGGGTTGAACACAAGGTGCGCGGCTCTGCTGGCCGCGCTGATCCTCGTCCCCACCTTCCACGCCCAAGCGGAGGAGCAGCCGCCTGCCAAAGCCTGGTCGGTGGGCAGCGAAAAGAGTGGCAGCCTTTACAGCATGAATTTCGAGGGCGGGTCCGTGAGCGACTTGAAGCGCGTCTGGATGCATGCCTTTACCAACGACAACTTCCTCATTACCTCTACGGCTGAAGGGGTGAATTTGCGTGCGTTTCAGATGCGCGATATGACGTTGACCGAACTGGCGAGGTCCGTTGCTTTCCTCAGTCAAGGCGCGCTCACCGTCGAAGTGGTGGAGCGCAGTGCCGGCCTGCCCGGGAACATCTGGCGGGTTGCCCGGTCCTCCCAGGAGGTCTTGTCCCAAAAGGTCAAGATGCGTGCTGTGGCGGCCCCGCATCTCTTCGCGAACGAGGACACGCTTTCGCGTTTCCTCAAGGAAGCCGAAACAGTGCAGAGGCAAGTGGCGGAAACCTTCGCCTATTTGCAGAAGCTTGAGAACTCGATGCCGCTCATGAGCGCCCAAATCCTGCCACTTAAGGAGCAGCGAGTCTTCGTGCTAGTCGGGACCGACGAGGGCATTTCCGGACTTGAAAGCCTCATCAAGGCTGCGGAGCAAACCGCTGCGGAGCCGGTAAAAGAAGCCAAAAGTGGGAAATGAATCTACGATTGTGCCGGAGTCTGATTTCCGGATGACCATGGACAGCGGCATCAACGATGGCCATGTCGAGCCTGCGTTCGCAGATTGGACACGCCGCCTGGCCCAAGGCGATGAGGAGGCGTGGCGGTGGTTTCACCAGCGCTACTATTTGCCGCTCTTACGCTATGCATCTCAGCGCACGGGCAATCCATCGAACGCCAGCGAGATCGTGCAGCAGGGCTACTTGCGGGTGGCGCGTCACGTCCGCCCTTTCGCCGCCGAAGGGGACTTTTGGAAATGGCTTTGTTGCGTGGTGCACTGCGCGGCGGTGGACCACGGGCGTAGCGCCTCGCGCCGCCTGGTCCTGCTGGAAAAGTTTGCCCACTGGCGTGCTGCCCAACCTTCCGAGGACGCGCGGTGGCCTGCCGCGGCCCAACCCGCTTCCGCACTCGTCGAGGAGGCGTTGGGCAAACTTCCCGGCGACGAAGCCGCCCTAGTGCGCCGCAAATACTGCGATGGCTGGTCCACACAGGAATTGGCTGCGGACCTCGGCATAACCCCCAAAGCCATCGAAAACCGCCTCGCTCGTCTGCGCGAACGCTTGCGGGAAATCATCCTCCACATCCAATGAAAACCAACTCTGACCCTTCCGATCCAATCCGGGAAATGCTTACGGACGACGCCGCACACCTGCCCGCGATGGCGGCACAAGCCGCCCGGGAGTTTCGCTCCCGGCATCGCTACCGGCTGGCACAGGCCGCTGTCGTTGCGCTTCTGGGCGTGTGCTGCTGGCAAACCTTCCCTTTGATTCGTTCGGCCCCAAAGGGAGGTGACCTTCCGCAGAACGTCATCCAGCAGTCGGCCTTCGCCCGGCCAAGAAACTTCGTCATGGTCCAGACAATAGACGAAGCCATTTCTAGGCCACTTTCATCTCCTTCTGGAGCCACTCAGGAGCAGAAAGACATTCTCGAATCGGCCCGTGAATTGCCGCTGCTGGTGGTGATGGATGGTTCAGGCAAGCCGACGCAAATTCTGGTCCTAGAGCGGTAGGACCCAGGCTGGCTATTCTCTGATTCAAAACATGCTCACTAAGCGTGTTCTCATCAATAGTTGTTTTGCGTGACCCCGGAAGGGCTCACCACGGGGGATAAAAGGTGCTGGATCAAGCCGGTGGAAAATGCCAGAACACTGATCAACACACCATGACATCACGCGAAAGGGTATTGGAGGCAATTCAACATCGGGAAACAGACGTCGTGCCGATTGATTTTGGCGGACATCGTTCATCGGGCATAGCTGCCATCGCCTATGCCCGCTTGAAGCAGCACCTGGCAATCCACAGCGGGGACATCTACGTCTATGACATGGTCCAGCAACTTGCAATTGTGGAGCCTGCGGTGCTTGATGCGGTTGGAGCGGATGTCGTGGAGCTCGGGCGCGGGTTCATGCTGGATGAAAATGACTGGCAACCCTGGGTGCTGCCCGACGGCAGGCCATGCAAGATTCCGGCATATATCAATGTGACCAAGCGCGGCGAGGATTCGTTTTTGCTTAGCGATGATGGTGTGCCGCTGGCCATCCAAAAACGGGGTTGCCTCTATTTCGAACAGATCCACTTTCCGCGGATGGAACGGCTGTTTGAAGATGACGACTTCGCGGACCTCGCGGAGTCGCTGCCGTACACGATGTGGACGGGCATTCCGACGCCAGGCGGGCATATCCCGTTGACCGGCGAAGGGCTCAAGGGTTTGGCGGAGGGGGCGAGGGTGTTGCGGGCATCGACAGACCGCGCCATTTTGGGGATTTTCGGTGGCAGCTTGTTCGAGGTGCCACAATTTTTGCACGGCATGGAGAGATATCTGGAATACATGGCGTTGTATCCCGAAGCGTGTGTCCGTTTGTCAGAAAAGCTAACGGATCTCTACCTTTCCCGGCTGGAAAAGTGGCTGGCGGCAGTGGGTCCGTATATTGATATCATCCTGTTTGGCGATGATCTCGGTTGTCAGAGCGGACCGCTGATGTCGACCAGCATGTATCGCCAATACTACAAGCCGTTTCATGCGCGGATGTGGAAGCGGGTCAAAGAGATGGCTCCACATGTCCGCACTCAGTTGCATTGCTGTGGCGGAATCGACCCGCTATTCGAGCATTTGATCGAGGCCGGCCTCGATATGGTCAATCCTGTGCAGGTTACCTGCGCCGGAATGGATCCGCAGCACTTGAAAGATCGCTACGGCATGCGTCTCACGTTTTGGGGTGGCGGTTGCGATACGCGGGCCGTGCTGCCCCGCGGGACCCCAGCCGAAGTGCGTGAGCATGTTCTCAAACAATTGGGAATATTGAGCAGGGACGGTGGATTTGTCTTCCAGCAGGTGCATAACATCATGGCTGATGTCCCGCCCGAGAATATCATGGCCATGTTTGGTGCCGTGGCCGAATTTTCCGCTAGAAAGAAATAGCCAAAGTTTGTCCGTATGATTAGCAACCTGTCTATGAACCACGTCGAACGATTCCGGGCCGTAATGAACTTTCAGCCGGTCGACCGCCTGCCGCGCTGGGAATGGGCCATGTGGTGGGACAAGACGATCGAGCGCTGGCATACCGAAGGTCTGCCCGCAACACTGACGGATATTTTTGAGATTCACGAGTTCTTTGGGCTCGACCCATACAAGCAGTATTGGTTTAGCACAACCAAGGCCACCATCGAGGCGGAGCAGCACCACGTCGAGGGCATCGTTTCTAACATGGACGACTACCTGGCGCATCGCCCGCACCTGTTTCCAGACCACGGCGAGGCGATCTTAGGGATGAGGCCGTGGCTTGAACGTCAGAGCCGGGGCGAGGCCGTCGTCTGGATTACGCTCGAAGGCTATTTCTGGTTCCCGCGAACCCTCATGGGCTTTACCAAGTTGATGCTGGCTTTCTACGATCAGCCGGAACTCCTGCACAAAATGAACCAGGATCTGCTGGATTTCAATCTGTCCATCCTTGAGCAAATTGAAAAAATCGGCCGTCCGACGTTCATGACAATTGCCGAGGATATGTCATATAACAACGGTCCGATGATCAGCAGGGGCCTGATGGACGAGTTCATGTCGCCCTACTACGAGAAGATGCTGGCGCGGGCGAAAGAGATGGAGATGCTCACCATCGTTGACACGGATGGCGACGTGACGCGCCTTGTTCCATGGCTGCTGGACAACGGGGTGGAAGGTGTGCTGCCACTCGAACGGCAGGCCGGCGTGGATGGAATGTCCCTGCGCAACCAGTTCCCTAACCTGAGAATGGTTGGTCATTACAACAAGATGGTCATGCCGCACGGAGAGGATGCCATGCGGGCTGAGTTCGAGCGCTTGGGCCCCCTGATGCAGTCCGGCGGATTCATCCCCAGCGTGGATCATCAGACACCTCCCGGTGTGTCACTGGCAAATTATCGCATCTATCTTCGCCTGCTGAATGAATACATGGGCTAATTCCCAATCCCGGCCTGTCTCACGCGGAAAATGCCAAAACCGACGCAGGAATTATCATTGGCGGCTTGGGGATTGACGGCGACCGGGGGCGGGTCATAGAGTCGCCGCGCAAAACATTTATTCATTTATGAAGGATCCTATTACCGTTTCTATCACTGGTGCTGCTGGTCAAATTGGCTACGCGCTGCTGTTCCGTATCGCCTCCGGTGCCGTCTTTGGCCCGGATCAACCCGTCAACCTCCGCCTCATCGAAATTGAGCCGGCGCTGCCCGCTTTGAGTGGAGTGGTCATGGAACTCGATGACTGCGCCTTCCCGCTCCTCAATGAAGTGGTGGCCACTGCCGATTTGAACGAGGGTTTCCGCGGCACCAATTGGGCACTGCTCGTGGGATCCGTGCCACGCAAAGCCGGGATGGAACGCGGCGATTTGCTCGGCATCAATGGCAAAATCTTCACCGGCCAAGGCAAGGCCATTGCCCGCAACGCAGCCAAAGACGTGCGGGTCCTCGTCGTCGGCAACCCGTGCAATACCAATGCCCTCATCGCCATGAGCAATGCCGAGGGCGTGCCTAACGACCGCTTTTTCGCCATGACTCGCCTCGATGAGAACCGCGCCAAAAGCCAACTCGCCCAAAAGGCCAGCGTTCATCAGTCGAAAATCACCAACCTGTGCATCTGGGGCAATCACTCGGCCACCCAATACCCGGATTTCACCAATGCCAAGATCCAAGGCCGCCCTGTCACCGAGGTTATTTCGCACGTCGAGTGGCTCAAGGGTGAGTTCATAAGCACCGTTCAACAGCGTGGTGCCGCCATCATCAAGGCTCGCGGCGCATCTTCCGCCGCTTCCGCCGCCAATGCCGCCATCGACACCGTTAAGAGCCTCATCACGTCCACCCCGGCTGGCGATTGGCACTCAGTGGCCGTGTGTTCCGATGGTTCCTATGGCATTGCCAAAGGCATCATCGCATCCATGCCTATCCGGACCCTCGACAACGGGGCTTGGGAAGTCGTTCAGGGTCTGCCCATCGACGCCTTCAGCCGCGAGAAGATCGACGCTTCCGTCGCCGAACTCCTTGAAGAGCGCGAAGCCGTCAAGGATTTGATTCCAAGCTGAGCCGATGGCGCGATTTTGAGACCCTCACATCATCCCTGTTGTCCTCCCGGGCGACAGGGATTTTTGCGGGAGGATATCTCATGGGCAAATGTGGGCGAGGACGCCCAGGCATAACGACCTTACCGGTCGGTACCGACCTCCCTCGCTCACGACACCCGCTCTGACCGCAGATGCCCAATACTGCCGATTTGGATAACCTCGAAGACATGTGATTGGCGGGAAACTCTGAGACTCTTTAACCCACTCAAATCACTAAAATCCACCCCAAAACCCAATCCGGTCCTCCAGTTGACTCTCAGAATCAATTTTCTTCAAATTCAGGGTTGCATTACCCCCTCCGTCCTGTTCTTCTACGCCTCCCGGCTTGCCGGTTCTCAGTGCGCGCGTGGCGGAATTGGTAGACGCGCTAGATTCAGGTTCTAGTATTCGCAAGGATGTGGAGGTTCGAGTCCTCTCGCGCGCACC
>JBAXCM010000206.1:0-7873 GCA_037141475.1 Verrucomicrobiota bacterium
CCCACCACCACGGGAGGCGCATCCGCTCCCTTGACCATACGGATCCAGACGGATGAACAGACATCCCCGGTCATTCACTTTAGGATCAACGGCGGAGCATGGCAGACTTACTCCCCAGATGCCGTGCCACCGGTCGTTCCATCCTTCACATCAAGCGGAAATCTGGAGGCCTTCGCGGATGATAGGTTCGATGGCAGTTACTCGCCCGTCGTTCAGGGGAATTACATCCTCGGTTCGCTTTCCGCACTTCAAACGGCCGCATTTGTCGATGCGAATGGCGACGGCATCGACGACAACTGGGCGAAAATGTTCGGGGTGGCCTCAGCGGGTGATGATGTTGATGGCGACGGCCGGACCGCACTTCAGGAATACCTAGATGGCACCGATCCCAATGATGCGAGCAGCCATACAAGCGCTGGTGCCATGGCACCCGTGTTGGTGATCACCTCGTTCGATTCGGTCTCACAGATTGCAACGCTCCGCCTGAACGGGACGCCAGGTCGTCTTCACAACATCGAATGGTCATCCTCTCTAGCACCCGGTTCGTGGACTCCTCTTGGCAGTGATTTCACGATGCCGTCGGTTGGCTTTATCGTGGTGGAAGACTCCGTCTCAAGCGCCCCCCGCAGGTTTTACCGAGCAACAGCTTGGTAATTTAGTGACTCTATAGCGATCAATTCGACGCGGTGCTTACCTTCAAGATCTTTTTCCTCCGGGGTTCGCCTCAATCGGCGGTCAGAGACACGCCGCAATATTCAGGTTCATCGGTGATATCCCGTGCCGTGAGGCGGCCCCCGTGCGTGGGTCAAGGCGCGATGAACCGGTAGTTCCAGCGGCGGTTGGGGGCGCTATCGCCGTTGACGCCGAAGTCGTCGATGCCATTGAATCCTTGGATATGGTCCGCCCAGTGGAAATCGAAGGCGGGTTTGCCATTGGCTTTCCCGATGAGTTCGCGCGGCACCGAGAGTTCCAGGCCATTGCCACTGACCCGGTATGAGATCCGGGCCACCGGTTGCCAAGCGCCATCTTTCCAGCACTTGAGGGTGGAGGTTGACGGGTCGATCACCTCGAGGTTGATGATATAGTCGTAGCCAAGCCAGCCTGTGCTGGCATCTTGGTCGGTATCTAGCAGCAAGAGCATCCACATGGGATCGGTGTGGGGAGTGATAGGCTCGAGTGTCTGGGCCATGAAGTAGATGTTGTTTTCATCATAGGTCGTCTTCATGATCACGAAATCATTGCGGCCGGTGTTGTTCTCGTAAACCAAATCGCCCCGGCCCGGGTGATTGCGATGCGCCACATCGCCAATCGTGTCCCGGTACTCCGGAACAACCGTCGCCCAGTCGTCGAAGTGCCCATCGATCGTGATTGAGCCGGGACCGGTAGCGGCCGACATCGGGCGCACACCTTTGAAGCGGCGCACCCACGAAGCCATTTGATAGTAATAGTTGTCCGTGTGTCCGCCGCGCATCGGCTCACAATCCCGGCTATATTCCTGGTTGTATTCATCAACAAACAATCCGCCCTTGAAGTAGGCATCTTGGTCGGTGTAACCGGACCAGTTAGTGAATCGCCCTGCCACCCATTCGTTCCAACCTGTTAGAAAAATGAATTTTGGGTTGGCGGTCAGTGCGTGTTGCCATTGTTCGTCGAAATTGAGTCCCAAGGCGGTGGCGTTTGGGCGGGTGTCTTTTGCGTTGTTATGCCAACTGCGGCCCATTGCACCGCGTTTGTCGGACATAGCGGCGGGGCCTGGCGTGTGGGGCAGGGCGTTTTGGGCGACACCGACGCTCATTTGCTCGGCCTCGCTGCGGGAATTCTTGAAGAGGTGCTGGGGGAAGACCTCGAGCCAACTCCATTGGTTGGCTCCGGATGGGCCGTTCCAGTAGTCAGGCATCGGGGTGCGGAAGGTGAAAAATGCGCGCATCAGCGGGTCTTTGACCACGTCTGGGTTGGCGAGCATCAGTGGCTTGCCCTCCCAGCGGAACCACAGGTCGCTCCACAGGCCTGGTTGATAGAGATCGTTCCAGATCTGATCGAGGACGGGTAGCGGATTTCCAAAGGGGCAGATGAAGGCCACGGCAGGGGTCCGGTTTCCCTCGGCACGCATCTGGGTATAGGTGCGGCAGAGTGCCTCATAGGCATCCTTGAAGGTGAATGGCGGGTTGGTGGTGTCGAAGATCACCACGTCCACGCCGGCGTCCACCAGCATGCTGGCGTGCTTGCGGATAACGAACGGATCGGTTGACAGGTAGTAGCCTAGCTCCGGTTCGCCCCAATAATGGTCGGCACCAATGGGGGTTTGCCAATCGATCTTGCCGTCTTTTGCGCCAGCGATAAGCAGGGTGTTATCGGATGGTTTGTGGCTGCCATCTTGGCGGTGCCAAGTCCAGTAGAACAGGCCGACCCACTTATCCTTCTTCACGGGTCCAGTTTCGGCGAAACCTGGGAGTTTTCGGCCCAAGCCATCGGTGGCGACCCAGGTGTCTGCGTGTAGATCACCGTCGGCGTAGGGTTTGCCCGCGAAGGGTTCCTCAGCGGCGGTGACGGGCACGCCTAAGGACCCAAGGATCAGGCAGAGGGTGGCCAGCCTGACTGCGAGGTGTTGATTGGCAATTGTCACCGATCGGGTTGGGTTCATTTTGGGATTCGTTGTTGGTTTGAGGAAGAAGGTGACGGTGGTGGCAGCGGCGTGGAATGTGGCCGTCTCAGATGCAGTGCGTTGGCTGGATGAGTCAGTCATTTGGCGGGCGCGTCAAGTCATTTCTTGCTGTGATGTGGGTTGGCGGCCATTTCATTAGCTGCATGACCCGGGGTTCGGCCTGTGGTCAATAATGAGGTGCTTGCTGAGCTGTGAGCGAGTTGCCGCTGCGGAACACAAAACTTTTGGAAATTTTGGTGTAATTATTCTTTGGTCCGATGCGTTCCACCCCGAACACGTTGGAAGCGCCGATGAGTCCTTACCGCAGCCTCCAAAAGCCAGAAGCCGCAGTCCTCACCGCAGACGTGCGAATGTTCAACCCCGTGAATCGCCTCAGATCTATGAAAACCGAATTGAGCCACCCAAGCGGCCTTGAAATGCCCGTGATGTTGGGAATCGCGCTATTGTCCTTGATGTTCCCTGTGTCTGCGGTGCGTGCTGCGGATTGGCCGTCGTGGGGCGGGCAAGCGTCGCGCAATATGGCCTGTGAGACTGAAAAGGGGCTGCCGGATTGGTATTCGCCCGGTGCGAAAAAGAATGCTGGCAAGAATGATCTGTCCACTACCAAGAACATCAAATGGGTTGCCAAGTTAAACAACAGTACATTTTGCAGTCCGATGGTGAGTCAAGGCAGGGTTTTCATTGGCACGGCTGGCGGGTCGGCAGCCGATGCCAGAATCTTGTGCTTTGATGAGCAAACCGGTAAGGAGTTAGGAACTTTTGTCTGCGGCCCTTCGAAAACAAAAATAGATAATTTCGGGGTGTGTTCGACTCCAACCGTTGAGGGAGAACGCCTGTATTTTGTCGCGCCCTTTCCGGAGGTCATGTGCATTGATCTGAAGCGTTGGTTGGATCCATCCGCTGAGACCTCTGCCGGGGACTCGGCCCGGCATATCCTCTGGCGCTATGACATGGCAAAATCCATGCAAGTCATGCAGGATCATGTTGCGAGTTGTTCTGTTCTGGTGCACGGCGATTTTGTGTATGCCTGCACCGGCAACGGGCGCTTTAAGAACCTTGGCAACCCATACTATCCACTGACTCCCAGCCTGATCGCACTGAACAAGCACACCGGCCAGCTGGTTGCCCGCGACGATGAACAGATCGGCGAGCAACTCTGGCGGGGCCAATGGTCGTCACCGTCGCTGGCCACAGTTAACGGCAAACCACAAATCCTTTTTGCCACTGGCAATGGCATTTGTTATGCGTTCGAACCGGTCGATCCGGCGGCGGAGGTCGTCCCTGATCGTTGGGTCACCACCACGCTGCGCGGCCCGATCGTGCATTATATCGACGTCAAAGGCAAAGATACGGGCGGCCTCAGTCCTGCAGAATACGCCAAGGAATTCAAGGTGATACCTTCCACCACAAAGCTGGCGTTGCCGATTGAGTTCCGCTATTCAATTGATATGCCAGTGACCACAGCGGTGGATTCCCTGCCAACCGCCAAGGTGCCTGACGTGCCGCTATTGAAGAAAATCTGGTCCTTTGACTGTATCCCTCCGGAATATAGAAATGCGGCATTTTATGCGCACGGGACGGAAGGGGACGGGAAGAAGCACCCGTGCGATATCATCGCGACGCCGGTGTGTTACCGCAACCGGGTATATGTGGCCATCGGCGGGGATCCGGTTCATGGCAGCAGAAATAGCAAGGGGTACTTGGTGTGCATTGATGCAACACAGACGGGCGACGTCACCCGCAGCGGCAAGGTGTGGAGTTATGACGAGTTGAATGCATCACTGAGCACGGTGGCCGTTAGTGATGGATTGGTCTTTGCCATTGACGAAGCCAGCGTCATCCACTGCCTGAATGCGGACACCGGGCTGAAGTACTGGACCTACGCCCTCAAGGACGACGATGGCCAGATCAATTCCGCCTTGCTGGTGGCTGACGGCAAGGTGTTTGCCGGCAACACCATCCTAGCAGCAGACAAGACCCTCAAAGTGATCAGCACCATCGAAAATTACAGCCACGGCAGCAGTGTGCCGTGCGTCGCCAACGGGGTGCTTTTTATCGTCATGGGCAAATCGTTATGGGCCGTGTCCGACAAGGGTGATAAACGACAGTAAGGCTTGAGCCGAATTCCGGCTGCGCGATTTCCACAGAAATGCGTAGTTATAGGTTTGCTGAATCCAATGAATATTAAAACTCGTGTTGCCGCCACCCCGGCACGGGTTCTCTAGCGAGACTGCGCCTCAGACGCAAGACATGAAGATACAAGAGCAGAAAACTCGACCTAACGACAGAAGTTTTGGCTTTTCAAGGACTCTGGGTCGGGTGGCCGGGCGGGGCTGCGATCGACCGCTTGGAGCCTCCGCTTGAACTTCCCGTCAACGACTTTTGCCGCTGGGATCTACTTTGGCGAACTAGATACCACAAGCCGCCCATGCCCACGGCCATGAAGGGCAGGGGGAATAAGCCGAAAAGTGCCGACCAGCCAAGGCCGCGGTTGAGCACGGCTTCCCACGGCTGGTTAGGATTGACATAACAGGTGATGGTCTTGCCCGGCGGGTTGGCACGCACGAGCGCCTCTTTGCCCGAGCGGCCGCTGGAACTTGCTTGAATGAAGTCGCTGCGATTTGAGTGGTGCGGCTTGCCGGCAAATGTGTATTGATAGAAAATGTCCACTTTGTAGGTGCTGCCGCCCTTGTTGCCTCGGGATATGGCGACGCGGCTCCATTGCACGGTGGCGGGAGTGGTTACCCATGACTGGCCGATCCACAGGTGCTTCACCAGCGGCACACTGAGGAAGCAAAACATGCCGCAGCCAGCCGCGGCAAACAGCCCGAAAAATGGCACGCCAATGGCTGCTGGAAAATTCTCAGCGCCACGGCGCTTGCCGGTCATCGCAGCGCCGCTGCCGAGACGCACTTGGCGGATGTTTTGCAGCAGCAATCCCACTCCGACGCCCACGAAACAGAGGCCAAATCCGCCGAACGCCAAGCTGCCCCACAGGTCGTCGCGCTTGACCATCAGTGCGGCAATATCCGGATTCTGTGGATCAACCAGGCAGATGGGTTCTGATGTTGTTAGATACTGCTGTTGCAAGGCAGCCAGCTTTTGATAGTCCTTGTCACGATCTTCAGCGACGGCTTGGGGCTTGGCCGGGGATGAGGTGCTTGGCGCTTTTGGTGGATAGAGGCAGTGGCCACGGTGTTGGCGGCCACCTGTCTCGTAATGGAACGCCAGCTTGACACTGAAGGGCTCGTCTTGGCTCGGGTCGTCGAGGATCTGAAATTCGTCGATCACGCAAGGCACGTGTTGCCAGGCCGATTGGGTGAGCGAGCGCCAAGCGGATTTGATACCGGCGGCAACAAACACGCTGCTGAAGCAGATCCAAACCAGGGCGAATATAATGCCGCCGATGCCTCCTGCTGCGGTTCCAACCCGGCGGGCTGCGGTGGTGTCACGGCTGGAGGTGATGCGTTTGATCATTGACCGAGATAGGATATGGCTTGGACGATTGGGGACAGGTGGATATACTACAAACCCCGGGCTGGCACTTGAGCTCCAATTTCTGCTAGTTTAACACTTAGCGTGATGTCCTGGCCGGCTGGCAAGATGACTTGGCGTGCTGCATGCTCGTTAGGAAACGCAACCTCCACCGTCTGGCTAACGGCGGAGCGCAAGGTGGCGGAAATTTCGTCAGGTGACCAACGCAGCATGCGCACTTCGATGTTGCCGACGCAGCGGGCACCAGCGAGTGAGCCCGTCGGCCACTGTGGCGGAAGCGCGGGTAACAAATCCAGATGACCTGGGCGCGAGTCCACCAGCATGCGCAACACTACGGCGGGCAGGCCGCCGCAAATGTCGGTGTTGAAGAGGCTGTGGGGGTTGTGAGTCGAGACAAGATTGGAGCGCCAGAAGTTATTCGTCAGCCAATCGACGATTTCGTAGGCCATGCCGGCGTCGCGCAGTGAACCGGCGGCCAATCCCATCTGGACGAGCCCGAACGCCATTTCACCGCCATTTTCCCGCCGCCGCACTTCCATGCGCTTTTGCAGGGCAGTTAGAAATGCTTTGCGCAATGCCGGATCCGCAGCGATATCCGCCGGCATTCCGCCATACAAGGCATAGAGGTGGGAAACATGGCGGTGGGCATAGTTGTCTTCTAGCAGGGGAGTGGTCCACTCCTTGATTGCTCCATCCGGATTGATCTGATAGGCTGGCAGTTTCTTCAGCATCGCTTGCCAGCGTTGTACGCCCTCGGCGTCGCTGCCTAGCGACTGGCAGGCGGCGACGAGGTTGGTGAGCAATTCGCGAGCGGCGGCCACGTCCATGGTGGCATTGATGCAGGCCTGTGACGGGTTGTTAGCTGGATTATTTTCCGGTGAGTAGCTGGGGCAAAACAAGAATTTGCCATCGGCCCCCTCTTGCAGGAAGTCCTCGTAAAACTGGGCGGCTTCCCGCATGAACGGCAGCGCCCGTTTAGCCAGAAATTCGCGGTCGCCGGTGTATAGCGCGTAATCGTAGTAAAAGCGAGCAGCCCAGGCAGCGCCTGCTGTCCAGAACGTCATGGGCCAGGTGGCATCGAAGTGGTTATTGAGGCCGTGTGTGCTGGCGCGGGAAGGGATATGGATGCCGCGGCAGCCGTAGAGTTGTCGGGCGTTATCGCGGAAGTCCCCCATGTGGGCATCCAGAAATCGGAAAAACGGCTCCAGGCACTCGCTCAAGTTGGCTGTCAGATTGGCGGCCAGCGCACATTGCACATTGCCGTTGAGAGTAAAGTCAGCGGACCACGGCGGGCTGCAAGTGCCTGTCCAGATCCCCTGCAAGTTAGGGAAAACGTCGCCGCTGCTAGACAGCACGGTGTAGCGGGCGGCATCGAAGATATTTTCTAGTAGGGCTGGCGAGAGTTTGCCGACAGCCGATTTTTCAAACAATTCCTCGGACGTCAGCGAGTGATCCGCAGCGCCGCCGAGGTCGAGGCGGACGCGCTCAAACATCGGGCCGTGGATGGCAGTATGCCGGTCTAGCAATTTTGCAAAATCGGTGTCCAAACCACCGAGGGCGGCCCGCATGGCTGGCAGGTGGGATTGTTGGAAATCTTCTAGCAACTCGACGCGCATCAACACCAGCAACTCGTCGGCGCCACTCACTTCGATAGCGTTTCCCACAGGGCTGCTGTGCCCCCCACGAGTGATCACCCGTGCCGCCACTTCATATCCC
>JBAXCM010000207.1:0-7851 GCA_037141475.1 Verrucomicrobiota bacterium
GTCAGCAGCCATGCCCTGCGCGGCCCATGGGAGTGGAACAACATGGGTGGCGAAACCATCGATGCCCGCAAACAGATCGCCGGCTGGAATGAAGTCGGCTGCACGACAGGCAACTGGCTGCCGGTCCTGGAGGTCGCAGCACCTGTGGGCGTGGTCACCGCCCAGTCGTGTCCCCCGAGCCGTATCAACAAAATCATCCCTCTGGTGGCCTGCACCAGCAAGGGGGTTAACAATTGGGAGATGGATTTCGGCACCAACCTAACCGGCTGGTTAAGGCTGCGCCTGCCGCAGTTGGCAGCCGGCCAGCGCCTGACATTTTCCTATGCTGACAAACCGGGCCAAACTTTCCAACAGTTAGACGAATACATCTCGGCCGGCAAGCCCGGCGAGGTGTTCTCTTCAAAGTTCAACTATCACGGTTTCCGCTATGTCACCGTGGATGGCCTGGCAGAAAAGCCCGAAGCGGGTGATGCCGAGGCGCTGTTGATCGAATCGGACCTCGATTCAGTTGGCACGTTCGAGTGCTCTAACGAATTATTCAACAGGATCCACCAGCTTAACTTGTGGACGATCCGTTGCCTGAGCCTGGGAGGCTACATGGTGGATTGCCCGCATCGCGAACGCTTGGGCTACGGTGACGGTCAGACCTCGCTCGACACACAAATCATGAACCGCGACGCCCCGGCATTCTATGCCAAATGGGCGAATGACTGGCTCGACGCACAGGATCCAGCCACCGGCCGCTTCCCCTTCACAGCGCCCTTCGTGATTCCCTCCTGGGGAGGCCCGGGATGGGGCGGCATCGGCACCGTGTTGCCTTGGAAAAATTATCTCTATTATGGCGACAAGCGTTTGTTAGGAAACGCTTTTGTCGCGATGGGCCGTTACTCCGCGTTTCTTGACAGCCAGGCAGCGGATGGCTTGCTCCGTGGAACCGGGGATCCGGGAGGGTTTCTCGGCGACTGGGTGCCGCCTGAGCGAGGCATGGATACCCATAACTGGCCGGGCAAGATCGCCTGTGAAATTTTCAACAACGGCTACCGCGTTTACTTATGGCAGCTTCTCGAACGCAGCGCCCGTGTGTTGGGCAAGACCCAAGAGGCGGAGGACTACAAGGCCAAAATCGACAAGACCCGCACGCTCATTCACACGGCGTTTTATGATGCCCGGAAACAGTTGTATGGTCTGGATGAGCAGGCCTATCAGGTGTTGCCGCTGATGACGGGCTGCGTCCCCGACGATTTGGTGGCAACCGTTCAGAAGAAACTCGAGGAAATCATCTTGGTGAAGAACAAAGGACACCTCGACACCGGCATGCTCGGCACCTATTTCCTGATTCAATATCTGCAGGAGACAGGACGCAACGATTTGCTCAACACCATTTTCAGCCAGAAGACCTATCCGGGATGGGGCCACATGCTCGAGCAAGGGGCCACCACAATGTGGGAACAGTGGAACGGCTATGCCTCACAAATCCACTCGTGCTTTGCCAGCCCGGGTAGTTGGTTCTATCAGGGATTGGCCGGCATCCGTCCCGACGAAACGGGACCTGGCTTCAAGAAGATCCTCATCAAGCCCGCCATCGTTGGCGACCTAACCTGGGTCAAGTGCGGCTATGACTCGATCCACGGCCGCATCGTGAGCAACTGGAAGCGCGAAGGATATAGGCTGACGATGGATGTCGCCATCCCCGCCAACACAACGGCGACGGTCTATATCCCTGCCAAAGACGCCACCGGAGTGACCGAGTCGGGCAAACCGGCGGCCACAGCGGAGGGAATGAAGTTCTTGAGAATGGAAAACAACGCCGCAGTCTATGCGGTTGGTTCCGGCAGTTATCTGTTCCAGTCAACACTGCCGCAAGCCACAATCGAACCAAAATAGTTCAACGGAATAATTAAAATGCAAACCATTAAGAGAATGAAGAGAATGGGCTTATCGATGTTGGCGCTGCTAACGGTGATCTCGAGCGCTGCTGCCGGACAAGCTGATGTTACAGCCAAGGTTAGGGAGGCGGTGAAGGACCATGTGCTTAGGATTGATGTGAATAACACCAATTTCGTCAGCGGCCTGCAGATACCGGGTGTAAAGGAACTCGTCGTCGAATTCAACCTTGGAAACGAGATTGGCAGGAAGGCGCTGCGCGAGGGGGGGACTCTCGAGATCAAGGGCTCTGCTGACATGCCACTGACAATCACCAAGGCGACCTATCGTGCTGAAGGCACCAATGACTATGGGCTGAAGGATTATGTCTATACGTCAAAGGATTTGCCACATTCGGAAGAGAATCCATGGAAGCTTGTCTGCCAGTTGCCTTACAACGCCCAATACACGGCGTGGATCCGGGTAATGGCCGGTGCTCCCGGCAAGGTGATTGAAATGGATTCCTCCAACCCGTTGATGCGCTGCACGACCCCTGTGCAGAAGGTTACGACCGTCGAAGGCGAGCAAAGCTACGAGACACAGGATTGGACGGCCGGCGAGGGTGCCATCTATACCATTCCTGCCGGGGTGACTGTCCTCGGCGTGAAATACCGGGAGACAGGATATGACACCAAGGTTGCAGGCACATTTTCATGCAGTGACTCTGACTATAACACCCTTTGGCAAAAGGCGACCCGGACGCTGTATCTCTGCTTGAGAAACAATTGTTACATGGGCTGCCCAGACAGGGAGCGCGGCGAATGGCAAGGGGATGCGGTCCTCGAAATGGAGGAATGTTTCTACGCCTTGGATCTCTCATCACACAAGTTAGCCAAGAATTTCATCCGCACACAACAGGTGGGTCAGCTTGCCGGACAAAATCTCATTGCGCACGGCGAATATGGCGATTGGACCTATTATCTTTACACAGGCGATCTCGAAACGCTCAAGCTGATCTATCCCGGCACCAAGAAATATCTTGATCTATATAACATTGGAGCCAACGGGCTCCCGGATTATCGATTCATGACGAGCGCCCTGGTCGATATTTATGATTGGTATGACTGGGGAACTGGAAAGCAGGACTTCAAGGTGATCCAGGCGGCAGAGTATTTCGGTGCGTTGTCCGCCCTCAAGAAGATGGCACAGGTGACCGGTCATGCCGAGGACATTCCCGCGATGGACGCCAAACTCAACAGTATCAAAAAAAACTTTGATTTGGTATTCTGGAAAGAGGACGGGTACAGGTCGGGGACGATTCTTGACGAGCGGGCCAATGCGATGGCGGTATGCTCAGGGCTGGCGGATAGCTCGAAGTATCCCGTGATCACCAAACTGATCGGCGGGTTAGAAGGCGCCAGCGGCCCGTATTTTGAACGCTGGATCATGGAGGCGCTCTGCGTGATGGGCAAGCCGGAGAACGCCTTGCTCCGGATGGCCAACCGGTACAGGGGGCAGATTGACGCCACTTTCACGACGCTATGGGAGTACATGGAGCGGGGATTTGACATTAAGACAGGCACGGATTGCTCGAATTATCTGACGCTGAACCACGCATGGAACAATCCAAATACCATCCTTTCGAAATTCATTGCGGGTGTGGCCCCGGAAAGTCCGGGCTGGGCCATCTATCATGTGCTGCCGCAAGAGGCATTTCTCACATCTATCGACACGACCGTCCCGACTCTTCAGGGACAGGTTGCGGTTTCAATCAAAAAGAGCGCATCTGAATACAATCTGTCCGTGACGTCGCCTTCCAACACGACAGCTATCGTTGGGATACCCAAGAGTTCATTTACACAACTGGATTCCATCATGGTCAATGGCTCGGCAATTTGGAAGGGTTCATCCGTGGGAAACGTCGAGGGGGTCTCATTTTCCGGCGAGGATGCGAAGTATGTGACGTTCAAAGTGAAGCCAGGCACATGGAAGTTCGTCGGGGCGGGAAGCGTCAAGATGTCAACACCGAAACAACCGCCGGTATCTGCCAAAGCCGGCGTTAAACTCAACAAGAAGGAATGGACCGCATCAGCGTGCATCGATCATCAAACGTACGAGGCTGGTCCATGGAATGGTGGCAAAGGCAACGTGGTTCTGACGGCTGATGCGAGTGCGGCAAATGCGATTGACGAAGATCATTGGACGGGTTGGCGGACGATGACGGATCAAGTTCCTGGACAATGGTTCGCCATTGATATGAAGCAACGACAGAGTTTTAACAAAATCGTCATGGATAACGTCTGGGCAATCTATGACAGTCCGGCCGGCTATGCCATCTATGTGTCCGATGACACGGCAAATTGGGGAGCCCCTGTGGCTTCAGGAACCGGCGAAAGGTGGGGAATCACCACCGCCACGTTCCCGACAAAAACCGGTAGATACATCAAGATCGAACAAACCGGGACGAAAACACAGGTGTGGTCAATCTTTGAACTTGACGTCTGGCGGATGTGACTGATTGACGACAACATAACGAATCATCCAAATCAATGAACCATCTGGATTCGGCAACTCATGAATTTAACAAAATGATAAAAACTAACAAAATGAAGGAAAACAGTATGATGAGGGCATTAGTAGGTTTGGCAGCATCCGTGCTCGCCGCAGGGTCCGTCAGTGCGGATGTAACGCTCAACAAGATCTTCGACGATCACATGGTTCTCCAAAGAGATATACCTGTCGCGGTCTATGGTAAGGCGGTCCCTGGGGAGAGCATATCGGTCGCCTTCGCAGGGCAGACCCACTCGGCGAGCGCCGACAAAGAAGGTGCATGGTGCGTCAAGCTCGCCGCCATGAAGGCGTGCACGGCTTCGGCAGTCATGACGGTGACTGGCAAGAACACGCTGACCCTCAAGGATGTGGTTGTGGGTGATGTCTGGATTTGCAGCGGCCAGTCTAACATGGATTTCACGCCCGGGGCCTACCACAACGCCCTTGACCCGAAACCCTACGATGAGAAGGATTTTGATGTTCCGCTGTTGCGTCAGTTCCATCTGGTCAACGAGCCGTCGATGCACCCGGAATCTGATGTTGTGGTGAATCGGGGCAATGGAACGTCGGAGGAAAATGCCGCGTGGCTTCCGTGCAAGCCGACGACTGGCAACCGCTTCACGGCCGTGGGCCTGTATTTTGGCCGAAAATTGCAACTGGAGACCGGGGTTCCGATCGGCCTGATCAAGACAGCTTGGAATGGCACTCGCATCGAACCCTGGATCTCGCCTGCAGGTTTGGCCAGCGTGAAGGAATTGCCACCTGTGACCGGTCTGCCCGCCGAGTATAAGTCCGATGGCGGATATCCCTCAACCTGGCATTGCCTGTATAACGGCAAAATCCAACCAGTCACCCGTTATGGAATCAAAGGTGCCATCTGGTATCAAGGCGAGTCAAATGGCGACGAAGGCGAGTCATACTATCAAAAGTTGCGCGCTTTGATCGGCGGCTGGCGGACGGCCTGGGGCGAGGGCGATTTCCCGTTCTACATTGTCCAGTTAGCCGGAAGGTTTAGTTCTACCTACACACCAGCGGGTCAGGACCCCGCTGGCGGCGATGGTTGGGCGAAGATCCGCATGGCACAGTTCAAAGCCCTAACTATTCCTCACACAGGCATGGCGGTTACCATGGATCTGGCAGACGTTAGAGAGCCCGGGGACATCCATCCCAAGAACAAGCGTGATGCCGGCGAGCGTCTCGCGCTGTGGGCCTTGGCCAAGGATTACGGGAAAAAGGACCTAGTTTACAGCGGCCCGTTGTACAAGGAGATAAAGATGGAAACTAACAAAATCCGGATTGTTTTCGAAAGCGTTGGCTCCGGGCTGACCGTGGCCACCAAGAAGGGCTTCGCTCCCGTGGTCAAGGAGCCCCAAGGCAAACTGAAGCACTTCGCCATCGCCGGAGAAGACAAGAAGTGGGCTTGGGCCGATGCCGTCATCGACGGCAAGACAGTGGTCGTCTCCAGCCCAGCAGTGCCCAAGCCAGTCGCCGTCCGCTATGCCTATACCATGTCTGGAGATGATTGCAACCTCTACAACAACGAAGGCCTGCCAGCCTCACCTTTCCGCACGGATGACTGGTGAGCCAATCGACAAGGAGTGGGGTCAGAAATGTCTGACCGGGCCAGGCAACAGACTTCTGTTTCGCCATAAGATCGATGGACTGGAGATGAAAGCAGTAACTAACCAACAATAAGCATGAGAAGCAAGTGTACGTTTGGGATCCCGCTGGGATTTATGATGATGGTTTCTTCAGGATGGGCGCAGGATAACCCGTCCGTCAGCGGGCTGTTTAGCGACCATGTGGTGTTGCAGCGCGACATGCCGGTGCCGGTGTGGGGGACAGCCAAGCCTGGCGCAAAGATTGCGGTCACCTTCGGGCAGCAGGCAAAGACCGCGGATGCCGACAAGGATGGCAAGTGGCTCGTGAGGCTCGACGCCATGAAGGCATCCGCCGAGCCCGCCCAACTCACGGTCAAATCCCTAACTGGAGACAAGCCGGTGATCATTCGCGACGTCCTCGTGGGGGATGTCTGGTTCTGCTCGGGGCAATCTAACATGGAATGGCAAATGAAGCAGTTCAAGACGCAGGAGGATGTGGCCAAGGCGGAATTCCCGAAGATCCGTCACAGCAATCACGGCAATGGCTGGGCCGTTTGCTCGCCGGCAACGGCCGGTGATTTCACCGCCACGGGCTTTTACTTTGCCCGCCGGATCCATCGGGAAACACACGTTCCGATTGGCCTGTTGAACAATGCCATTGGCGGGACCGCCATAGAACCCTGGATATCACCCGAAGGATTCAATGCGTCACCGGTGTTGAAAAAGATCGAGGTGGGGAAACTGATAGAATATCGCAAGCGTTTAGCGGATACGCTCCCCGTGCTTGATGACTGGCTCAAGCGCGCGCAGCCGATGGTTGAGTCCGGCAAGGAGTTTCCCGCCCAGCCAACGCTGCCGGTGCCACAAAGGGATGTGGGTTACGGCACACTTTTCACGCCGCACACACTTCCACTCATTCCCTTCGCCATCAAAGGCATGATCTGGTATCAGGGCGAGGCCAATGGCCCTGAAGGGGGGCTCTACGCGGACAAGATGAACGCCCTCTTCACCGGCCTGCGAAAGGCATGGAACCAGGGCGACCCTTCGACAGGCTCAGGGCGAGACTTTCCGGTGTACTTCGTCCAGTTGCCAAATTTTTCTGGTCAGCCCAATGACATCGAGCTCGGTGATGAAAACTTTTCTGGGACCCGCCTGGCCCAATTCAAAGCACTCAAGAGCATTCCTAACACCGGCATGGCGGTCACCATTGATACCAGCGACACGGGCGACCTGCATCCGAGCAACAAGCGGGATGTGGGGGACCGTTTGGCCCAGTGGGCGCTTGTCAGGGACTATGGCAGGAACGATCTGATTAGCAGCGGCCCGCTCTACAAAGGGATGAAAATCGAGGGAAGCAAAATCCGCGTCATGTTTGATTATATCGGCAAGGGTCTGATCATCGGAAAGAAAATAGGCGAGGAGGCTATGCAGGAGGTTCCCACGGAAAAACTCGGCTGTTTCGCGCTGGCCATAACGGATTCTTCCAACCCCAAAGGACTAAAGTGGTCTTGGGCTGATGCGGTGATCGACGGCGATACCGTGGTTGTTTCAAGTCCTGACATCCCTAACCCGGTTGCTGTGCGTTATGCGTGCATCTGCAATCCGACTGGCAACAAACTCTATAACAAAAATGGCCTTCCCGCCTCACCGTTCAGGACGGACAACCCATGAAAGCCGCCCGGGCTAAGGTCGATGCGCTCCCTGATCTAACAAAGTGTGAGCGTCAGGTGTTTTGCCTGCTCACCTAAGAATGTATCTAATGAAAAATTATCGTAAGACGAGAAGAATGATCGTGGCACTGCGGGGCATGGCGCTCTGTGCCGCTATGCCATTGTTG
>JBAXCM010000208.1:0-7849 GCA_037141475.1 Verrucomicrobiota bacterium
CAAGGATGAAGCGACGGTGGCGGGGTCAGCGCCGGGCAGCGAGGCGGAGACACTGATCATCGGCAAATCCACCCGCGGAATGGCCGCCACAGGCATGAAGTGATAGGCCACCACACCTAGCAAAAACAGCCCGATGGCCAGCAGCGAAGTGCCGGACGGACGGAGAATGAATGGCGCGGAGACGTTCATCTGGAAACATCTACGGTTGGCAATTCTTCAACTAACAATTCCGGCCGGCCGCGGCGGAACCAGTGGCCAAGGCGGTCCAGATATAGATAGATGACCGGAGTGGTGTAGAGCGTGATGAATTGTGAGACCAACAGGCCGCCAACGATGGCTATGCCCAGCGGCCGCCGCAACTCAGAGCCGGTGCCTTGCTGCAGCGCCAGTGGCAACGCACCAAGCAGCGCCGCCATGGTCGTCATCATGATGGGCCGGAAGCGCAGCAGGCACGCCTGATAGATGGATTGCTCCGGTGCCAGTCCCTCGTTGCGTTCCGCGTCCAGCGCGAAGTCGATCATCATGATGGCATTTTTTTTCACAATACCGATGAGCAGGATGATACCGATGAGGGCGATAATGGTCAGGCTTTGGCCGGTGAGCATCAGCGCCAGCAGAGCGCCGACCCCGGCGGAGGGCAGGCTGGAGAGAATGGTAAGGGGGTGGATATAGCTTTCGTAGAGCACGCCTAGGACAATATAGATAACAGCGATGGCGGCGAGGATGAGGAACGGCTCGCTGGTAAGGGAGGAACGGAATTCCGCGGCGCTGCCGGAGAACGTTGCCACCACTGTTTCCGGCAACTGGATGCGCTTTTCCGCTGCCTGGATGGCGGTGACGGCCGCGCCGAGTGAACTGCCGGGACTGAGATTGAACGACAGGGTCACAGCGGGAAATTGCCCTTGGTGCACGATGGTAAGCGGTGCGGTGGCGATGGTGGCTTTGGCAAAGGAACTCAACTGGACCATCTGCCCACTAGTGGACTTGACATATATCTTGTCCAGTGATTCTGGTTGGAGTTGATACTTTGGCTCGACCTCCAGGATGACGCGGTATTGGTTGAGTTGGGTGAAGATGGTGGTGACTTGGCGCTGGCCGAACGCATCGTAGAGTGTGTCATCGATCGCCTGGGTGAGCACATTGAGCCGCGATGCTTTTTCCCGGTCCACCGCCACTTGCACTTGCAGGCCACCGCTTTGCTGGTCGGTGGCGACGTCTGCCAATTCCGGTTGGTTGCGGAGAGCGGCGAGGAGTTTGGGAGACCAGTCGGAGAGTTCGGCGACGTCGGCGTCCTGCAGTGTGTATTGGTACTGGGTGCGGCTGACGCGGCTATCGATCTGAACGTCCTGAGCGGCCTGCATGAATAGCGAGATCCCTTGGACTGAGTCAGTCGCAGCGCGCAAACGATCCATGATAGCGTTGGCAGTGGCTTGGCGCTGGTCGCGGGGCTTGAGGTTGATATAGATGCGGCCGGAATTGACCGTCGAGTTAACGGTTCCGGCACCGACGAACGACGCCACGCTGATGACGTCGGGATCTTGGCGCACGATCTCGGCGACGTTGCGCTGGCGTTCGACCATGGCCTTGAACGAGATGGATTGCGCGGCGTCCGTGACGCCTATGATCAGGCCGGTGTCCTGTTCGGGGAGCAGGCCCTTGGGCACGATGATATATAGCCAGACGGTGGCCACCATCGTCACGATGGCGACCATCAAGGTGAAGAATTGATGTCGCAGCACCCACTTCAGGCTATGGTCATAGGCATCGAGCATTGCCTTGAACATCCGGTCGGTTGCCAGATATAGGCGGCCGTGGCGCGTCTGGCTTTCCGGCTTGAGGAGACGGGCACACATCATTGGTGTTAGAGTGAGGGATACGACGGCGGAGACGGCCACCGCGACGCTGAGGGTGATAGCGAACTCGCGGAACAGGCGGCCGACGATGCCGGTCATGAAGATGAGAGGAATGAACACGGCGATGAGTGAGATGCTCAACGAAATGATGGTGAAGCCGATTTGCCGGGCACCTTTCAAAGCGGCCTGCATGGGAGATTCGCCCAATTCGATGAAGCGGACGATATTTTCGATCATGACGATGGCGTCATCGACGACGAAGCCCGTGGAGATGGTCAGCGCCATGAGGGAGAGGTTGTCGAGGCCGAAGCCGCAGAGGTGCATGATGCCGAAGGTCCCGATGATGGTTAGGGGCAAAGCGGCGCTGGGAATGATGGTGGCCCAGAGTTTGCGGAGGAACACGAAGATAACCATGACCACCAGGCCGATGGTTAGAAGCAAAGTGAACTGCACATCGGCCACCGAGGCCCGGATGGTCGCCGTGCGGTCGGTGAGGGTGGAGATGGTTACTGCGGGAGGAATCGCCGCGCGGAGTTTCGGGAGCAAGGCTTTGACGCGATTGGCGGTGTCGATAATGTTAGCTCCGGGTTGGCGTTGGATGTCGAGAATGACGGCCGGTTTGCCATTGACGCGGCCGGCCATGCGGACGTTTTCGACGTTGTCGATGACTTCAGCGATATCCCGGAGGCGCACTGGGGTGCCATTTTTATAGGCGATGATGATTTCGCGGAATTCGGCTGCGGAGAATATCTGGTCGTTGGCATTGATGGCATACGACTGCTGTTTACCGTCAAAACTGCCTTTGGGTGCGTTGACGTTATTTTGGACGAGGGCGCTGCGCACGTCCTCGAGGCTGAGGCCCTGGGAAGTGATCGCCGAGGGGTTGATCTGGATTCGGACGGCGGGTTTTTGGTTCCCTTCGATGGTGACGAGGCCGACGCCTGTCACTTCGCTGAGTTTTTGGGCGATGACGGTGTCCGCGAGGTCGTTGACCTTTTCCAGCGGCATCGAGTCGGAGCTGATTTGCAGGGTGAGGATGGGCGTATCGGCAGGGTTGACTTTGCTATAAGTCGGCGGATTGGGCATTTTGGGCAACACGCCATTGGCGGCGTTGATTGCGGCCTGGACGTCTTGGGCGGCGGCATCGATATCGCGGTCGAGGACGAACTGGAGGGTGATGCTGGTGTTGCCGAAGGAGCTGATTGAGGTCATTTGTCCGAGCCCGCTGATCTGGCCGAATTGCCGTTCCAACGGGGTGGTAACCGACGAGGTCATCACTTCGGGGCTGGCCCCTGGAAACTGTGCGCAAACCTGGATGGTGGGAAAATCCACCGGCGGCAGGGACGAGATCGGCAGCAGGGAATAGCCCAAAGCGCCCATCAAGAGCACGCCTGCCATCAGCAGCGAGGTGGCGATCGGCCGCTGGATGAATGGTTCTGAGATATTCACGATTTGGCTGGCTTGGGACCGCGGGTGCCACTGCCGTCACTTGCGCCGGCGGCTTTGGATGGATGGCTACCCCGTTCGGCCCCTGCAGCGGGCGGCTCTGCGATTTTGACGCGTGAGCCTTTTTGGAGTTTGTACTGGCCATCCACCACGACGCGTTCGCCGGGGCGCAGGCCCTCTTCTATCAGCGCTTCGCCCTGCTCGATCTGGGCCACTTTCACCGCCCGGACGTCCACCGTTTGCTCGTCGTTAATGACGAACGCAAAGGCGGCCAGCGGTCCTTCCGGCCCCCGTTGGATGACAGAGGCCGGCACCACGGCACTGGCTTTGCGCACCGAGAGCAGCAGGCGGGCATTGACAAACTGCCCCGGCCAGAGGCGCAAATCCGCGTTGGGAAAGGTGGCTTTCAATTTGATAGTGCCGGTGGTGATGTCGATCTGGTTGTCGATGACGGCGAGCTTGCCTTCGCCGAGCGCTTCGGTGTTGTCGCGGCCTATGGCGAGAACCGTCAGATCGGGGGTTGCCAACTGTTGCTTTTGGATTTTGTCCAGCGTTTGTTCGCGCAGCGTGAAGACCACCGAGATGGGCTGCAACTGGGTGATGACCACCAAGCCGGTGGCGTCGGCGGCATGCACGATGTTGCCTTGATCGACCAGCCGGATGCCGGTGCGACCGGCGATGGGTGAGCGGATCGTGGTGTAGGCGAGTTGCACCTTGGCACTGTCCACCGCCGCCTGATCGGCTTTGACCGCTGCCGCCAATTGGTTGACCAGTGCCTTCTGGGTTTCATAAACCTGCTGGGTGACACCCTCCTTGGCCAGCAAATCGGCATAGCGTTTTGAGTCAATTTGCGCGTTGCCGAGTAACGCTTCATCCTGGCCCTGCTTGGCGAGCGCCTGAGCCAGAACGGCGCGGTAGGGGTCCGGATCGATGGACACCAATTCATCATTGACCTGCACGTCCTGACCTTCCTTGAAGGCGACTTTGACGACCTGTCCATCGACCCGTGCCCGGACGGTGACGGTGTTGAACGCCTGCACCGTGCCCAAGCCGTCGAGGTAGAGCGGCACATCCTTTTCCACCACCACCCCGGCGATGACGGGCACTGGTGGCATTTCGCCGCGCGCGCCACCGGCGGGCTTGGCGTCGGCTGCAGCCCGATGGGTGTAAAACCACCCATAGCCACCGGCCGCAAGCAGGCCGCAAACTAGTAAAAAACCGAGCCAACTTTTGATTGATGAGGGGCGCGGGGTGATGGCCAGAGAGATCGGCGAGGGATCGGGATCGTTCATTGCTAGGGGAAATTTTCTATGACGGGCGGGCGGCAGCGTGCCGCAGGACCAACCCCGATGCCACCCAATTGTTGCGCCTCCACCCGAAATCTACGCCCTCTCTCCGGCTTGCCCCTACAACCATTTTTTACGTCGGAAAAACACGAACATGGCGACGACCACAGCTAACATGAAGAGCCAGAGAACGAGGTAGCCGTAGCGGCTGTGCAACTCTGGCATGTTCAGCCAATGCTCGCCGTCCTTGTAATCGAAATTCATGCCATAGACGCCGACGATGAACGTGAGCGGGATGAAAAACGCGGAGATGACGGTGAGAACGCGCATGATTTCGTTCGTACGCATGCTCACGGCGGAGAGGTACAACTCTAGCAATCCGGCGCTAATTTCCCGGTAGCTCTCGATGAGGTCCATGATGCGCAGGGTATGGTCGTAGCAGTCGCGCAAGAACACCTTGGTTGGCGCGGTGATGAACGGACTCTCGTCATGCAGCAACGAATTGATGAGATCGCGCTCCGGCCACACCGCCCGGCGCAGTTGCATCAACGTCCGGCGATAATCGTGCAAAGTGGAGATGCAGGGGGCATTCGGCCGCTGCAGCATCTCGGTCTCTAGCTCCTCCAGAGCCTCGCCCAAGCCTTCGAGAATCGGAAAACAATGGTCGATGATCGTATCAAGCAGTGCGTACGTTAGGTAGTCGGGGCCCATCTTGCGGATCCATCCCTTGCCTGTGCGGATGCGTTGGCGGATAGGTTCCAACACATCACATTTCGGATCCTCTTGGATCGACAATAGGAACCCCTTGCCGAGAATCAGGCTGATCTGCTCACCGATCATCCGCTGGTCATCGCCATCTCGATAGATCATCAGCGCCACGATGAACAGATGCTCGTCGTAAGGCTCAACCTTCGGCCGCTGGCCGCCGTGCAGCACATCTTCGAGGGTGAGCGGATGGAGGCCGTATTTCTCGCCCAACGCCTTGAGCGCATCCAGATCGCCCAGTCCATTGAACTCAATCCAGTGGACCTTGCCATCCCCTCCGTTCACCTCTGGCAATTCCTCAACACCAACAACGCGGTGCTCCGTGAGCGAATCGGCATCGTATTCCATCCATCGGATCACCGGCGGACAGCCGTCGGCCGGCCCCAGCGGTGTCAGCGTGGCTGGCGAGGTCCCAGGCAGGGCGTAACGGGATTTGAACATCGGCAGCGAGTCTAGCCGACGCGCCCATTACTGTCAATTTAGCAGGAGGATAGGCATCCTGCCTGGCTTCCCCTCAGAGAATGCTAAATTGACAGTATTGGCCGACGCGCCTCCGGATGGGAAGTGCCGATCCAAGGGGCACAGGAACTCATTTTACAAATACAGGTCTATAACTGACTTGAAGACACGAGAGCGGAGAATTTGACCTAACGACAACAACTTTTGCTTTTCAAGGAATCCAGCGTCGGGCCCTGCCAAGTCGGGGCGGGTGAAATTTTTTATGAATGGTTGGCGCAGTGGCGTATTCAAAGTCCCATGAGACGATTGATGCTGCTAGTGCCCCTGTTGTTGTTTTCGGTGGTAAGCGTTCAAGCTGCTGCTGCCGCGCTGCCTGCCAAACCAAACATTCTGGTGATTTTGACCGACGACATGGGCTGGGGAGACCTGAGCTCCTTTGGCAATCGGGAGATGGCCACCCCTAACATCGACCGCTTGGCCAGCCAAGGCACGCGTTTCACCCAATTTTATGTAGCCTCTCCGATTTGCTCGCCCTCGCGAGTCGGCTACACCACGGGGTGTTTTCCGGCATACTGGCGCATCAATGACTACCTGCATAGTCGTGCTGGCAACAAGGCTCACGAATGCGTTGATTGGCTCGACCCACAAGCGCCGACGCTGGCGCGCAGCCTGCAAGCGGCAGGCTACGCCACGGCGCATTTTGGCAAATGGCACATGGGAGGTGGTCGCGACGTGCAGGATGCGCCCTGGCCCAAGGTCTATGGCTTCGACGAGCATCACGTCAACACCGAGGGATGCGGGCCGCGCATCGATAGTTATGGCTCGGCCACGCCGGAGTTGGTGGAAGGCAAGATGCTCGCCCGCTATGAATTCACCGGGTTTTGGGCTGCCAAGGCGATGGAATTCATGCAGCGCCACAAGGATGGACCGTTCTTCGTCGAACTCTGGCCGCAGGACGTCCATACCCCCCATGATGCCGACCCCGAAGAACTGCCATTCGTCGCCGCAACCCCCGTCAAACACCAGAAATTCAACGGCGTGCTCCGCCGCTACGACCGCGAGATCGGCCGCGTCCTGGATTTTCTCGCCAACCAAGGGCTCGAGCAAAACACCATTGTGATTTTTGCCAGCGACAACGGCCCTGAGCCGTCGTTCGATGGCCAACGTGCCGGCGGTCTGCGCGGCATGAAATGGAGTCTCTACGAAGGGGGCATCCGCGAGCCGTTCTTGGTGCGCTGGCCGGGCCACGTGCCCGCCGGCAAGACCGACGCCACCACCGTGCTGGCTTCCATCGATCTCTATCCGACGCTTTGCACCTTGGCCGGTTGCCCGCTACCCCTCGCATTGCACATCGATGGGTTGGACGCCAGTTCCGCGTTGCTCGGCACGCCGCTTCAACGCAGCAAGCCGTTGTTTTGGGAATACGGCCGCCAGAGCGACTATCTGTTTCCCCGCGAGCCCGGCGCACGCAGCCCCAACCTCGCCATCCGCCAAGGCAACTGGAAACTCCTCGTCAACGCCGACGCCAGCTCTACCGAACTCTACGACCTTGCCACCGATCCTAACGAAAGGAACAACCTGGCGGACAAAATGCCCGAGGTGGCCAAACAACTCCAAACACAGGTGCTGGCTTGGCGGAAATCGCTGCCCTAACCCGCCAATATGAGAAACCTCGCCAAACTCATTCTGTTCGCCGGACTGTTCGCCGGACTGTTCGCCGTCACTGGTTGCGCCACCCAGAAGGCGCTCGATAAGACCCAACCGGGCATCCGCTGGAACAAAAATACCCAAAAGGACGAGGCTCTAGCAGGAAATCCCGCCTACTATGGGGCGGTCCCGTTCGCATTTGCATTCGACGTCGCCACAGCCCCGCTTTGGGGGCCCTTTGTGCTGTACTTTGCCTACTCGATGTCCCAGCCACCAACCCCGCCACCAGCCCCGGAACTCAGTGTTCGACCTCAAAAGCGCCATAAGGTCGAGTAAGACGATGGGGTCAGTCCTCGCATGGTAACATTTGTTAGAAACATCACTCGTCCACCC
>JBAXCM010000209.1:0-7799 GCA_037141475.1 Verrucomicrobiota bacterium
TGGGGTCAGTCCTCGCATGGTAACATTTGTTAGAAACATCACTCGTCCACCCGCAGTCGACACTTCGGGAATCCGACTTACTTGCGCCATTGTCGAAAGCGAGGTCGATCCCTGAGTTCTTATCACGGCAATTTCCACTGGGCCCGACGCGCGTCATACTCGGCTTTGGGCAACAGCACGTAAACCGGCTTGCGGGCCGGATCCAGGTGGCTGATGAGTTCGCGCAATTTCACCTCGGCCATGGTGGTGCAGCCCGCCGTGGGCTTGCCACCATCCGCGCGCCAAATGTGAAAAAATATCGCTGAGCCGGCATGAGCGACCACCTTGGGCGGGGCATTGTGGGCGATGAATAATTTCAACGCATGAGCTGCGTCGTCTTGCTTCATCTGTTGTTGATTTTCCCAAGTACTGGCCGGTACGTGGTCGAGCAACAGGTGCCGGTTATAGTTTGGCGACGCTGGATCCTCGACCCACAAATCGCGCTGGCCGACCTGATGATAAGGCCACTTCGGATGCTTGCGAATGCTCGCGGCATAACCCCACACATCGCCAATCCCAAACACTCCGGCCGGCGCACGGCCATCTCCCTCGCGCTTGGTGGTGGAAGCAGCAACAGGCAGCGGGTGCATTCCAAGCCCCCATACCAAGCCATTGGCACCGAGCCGGGCGGGCCAAGGGTCCCCGACTCGTCGCCAATTGCCGCCGCGTTTCTCATAAAAACTCAGCGTGGCATGCGAACTGTTCCAGCCGTCTGCCACCCCGACCACGCACTGGGTCGTTTCCACCGGAAGTTCGAAACCATCAGCTGCACTGACAGCCAGCAAAATCACCGATAAGAGTGTTAGCCCTCTGCCCATCAGCGTGCGATTAGAGCAGACCTACCAAATCCTGCAGACCGTTGGTGATCAATGCGTCAGTCAAGCCGTACGCCCACGCCGCGGCCACGGCGGCGAGCAGGTTTTCGAGACGCCCGTCGCACCGGCTGTCAGGAGACATCGCGATCTGTGCCAGTGAACAGAGCGGGTGCTCGGCAATTCCGTCGGCGAGTTGGATGGCCCCATCGCGAATCAGCACGGCCCGGCCGCCCTGGGCACGATGGTTGGTCACGGCGGCCTGCGTCGCTTCGCGGGTGAAAAAAATCACGCTGCCCTTGCAATGTTCGGCCATGGGAACAACCCAAGCATCGTCGGCATTGAGGATGGCGGTGCCGTGCTCTAGGACAGTATTGACGACGCAGCGTTGCACCTTGGCCAGGTGCTCGAGAGCGGTATCGGTGGCGGGATCGCTCCCGGCACCTTGGACGTTGAGGACCACGCCAAGCTGGCAGTGGTCGAAGTCGAGACCATTGCTGAGAATCGCCTGAGCGTTGGCCTCGGAGATGGCGATTTCGGTCCACGGGTGCAGCAGCAAGGCGGGAGCGCCCTCGCTGCCGGGCTTGTTGGAGTGGCGGGGGCCGAAGTGCAGGCCGTCGCTGGAACTCACGGCGAGAAACTGGCCTGAAGCACGCAAAAGATGGGCGAGGAGCCGGATGGTAGAGGTTTTGCCACGGGAACCCGTGACGGCCACTAGTGGGATGCGGCCGTCTTCGCCAGCGGGAAAAAGCATGTTGATGATGGCTTCACCCACGGGTCGGCCCAGACCCACCGCCGGCTCCAAATGGATGTGCAGGCCGGGGCTGGCATTGATTTCGACCACGGCACCGCCCTGTTCTTCAAGCGGGCGGCTGATATCGCGGCAAACGACGTCCACGCCGCAGATGTCGAGGCCGGCGGTTTGGGCGGCGATGACGACGTGCTCGCTGACGCTTGGGTGGACTTCATCGGTGACGTCGATGGCAGGATTGGCGAAGCGGGATACGAGCACCCGTTCGCCTTGGCGCGGCACAGTGGTGATATCATGGCCTTGGCGTTGGAGATCGGTCATGACCGTTGGATCCCAGTCAACGGTATCAATTTTTGCCCAGGGAGCGGTGTCATGCGAGCCGCGGCGCGGATCACTATTTAATTGGGATTCAACGAGTTCGTGAACGGTGTGGATGCCATCGCCAACGATAATGGCCGGTTCACCGCGACTTGCGGCGACCATCCGTGAACCGACCACCAGCAAGCGGTGGTCCACGCCCGGAATGAAGCGTTCGGTAATCACGCCGCTGCCGTACTTGGCGGCATGAGGGAAAACCTCGGCGATTTGTGCACGCGTCCTCATGTCGAGAAACACTCCGCGGCCATGATTCGCGTCGAGCGGCTTGATCACCACCGGCAGTCCCAGATCCTGCGCGGCCTCCCAAGCGTCGTCAATATCAGTGACGACGCGCCCGGTAGGCACCGGTACTCCGACCCGGCGCAGGGTGGCGCGGGTCAAATCCTTGTCCTTGGCAATGTGTTCCGCTATCGCTCCCGTGCGGTCCGTTTCCGCAGTCCAAATGCGCCGCTGCTTGGCTCCTTGGCCGAGCTGAATCAAGCTGCGCCCAGGTTGCAAGCGCCGCCACGGGATCCCACGCAACCTGGCGGCATTGACAATCGCGTTGGTGCTTGGGCCAAGGGCATGGCAATCCACGACGTCCCGGAGGGACTCGAGTTGCTCTGCTAAATCAAAGGATTCGCCCCTGTAAGCAGCCAGTACCAAGGCCCTCGCGCTGTGCAGACAGGCCTGGGCCACCTCCTCGTCGAGGTAGCCGACAACCACCTTGCAAAGACCGTCGGCCCCCGCTGGATGGGTGCAACTGAAATTTGTGGGATGCGCCACCAAGTTCTGCAATTCGTGGGTCACGCGCTCCAGCAGGTGGGCCGGAGAAGTTCCCTTCTCGATCTGCGCGGCCAATCCACCCGCTACGCCGTCACAGCCGCAGTGGCTGAAGAGTCCCGGCAGCCAGGCTTCCAAGCGGGTGCCGAAACCAGGCAAATCCTTGGAACTGGCATCCGTGAGGCTGCCAGGATCAATCCAAGCTTCCACGACCGGATCGTTAGTCCAGAGGTTCGGGCCACGGAGGATGTGGATGTTCCTGATTTCAAGATCGGGCATGAGCGGTCGCCGAATGGGTGGAGGGAATTACTGTGGGGGAAACGCCAATGTATCAAGTCATTTGCGGTGTATGCTGGCCGGGTAGGTGAAGGATCCATAGGCCCTGGGCGGCAATTTCCGAAGCCCCCTTCGTCATCAATCACCAATGACAGGCTCAGTGGGTGTCAGTTTTTCTTGAACACAATGATGTGCTGGCGGGGCAGGGTTGCGATGGTCTCGACGTATTGCAGGCGCGGGTGGACAGCCATTTCCTTCTTGACTTGCGTCACGCTCATTTTGTGAAGTTCCTTGATGGGCACTGCAGGATCTTCCTTCCGGTACTCGACAAAAACGATGCGTGCTCCGGGTTTCAGGGCGTCGATCATGTGTTGAACCATCTCCAAGGGAAAATCGAATTCATGATAGACATCGACCATGATCAGGGTGTCGCACGAGGCTGGCGGCAATTTTGGATCGGAGGTCGTGCCGAGAATCGGCGTGGCCTTGCCCGCCCCCGAACCTGCCATCTGTTTGGCCCATTTATCCAGCATCTCCTGTTGGATCTCGACACCGTAAATGGTGCCGGTTGCACCAATTTTGGCGGCAATCTTGCGGGTGATGTAACCTGTGCCGCAACCAATGTCGGCGACCACCTCACCCTGTCGGAATTTCAAGGCATCGATGAGCGCGTCGGCGTGTTCCTCGGCTTCACGCTCGGGTCGCTCCAGCCAATCCGCGCCCTGATGGCCCATGACCTGGGCAATTTCCCGGCCCATCAAGAATTTGCCGATGCCACTTGGGTCATGCTCGGTGCGGGTTTCGTATTGGGCAGTCGTTGGAGTTGCCGGGTCCTGGGCTGGAGCAAGTGGGACCAGAGCGAAGAGAAATGCGAGGGACAGTGGGCGATTTAGAATCATACAGAACGTAGGGTTTGTTGGCCATTACGCGGGCACCATCGGCTGTCTTTGCCTCAATGACAAGCTGGGTTTTCCAACAAACCCGGAACCGGGCTGTGGCATGAACAGGGAAGGCACCGATCCGTCATCAAACCCACGAGCCGACCGCTGCCAAATGCGTCTTCCGACTCATGGACGAATGGGTTCTTGAAGCATGGCGTCGAACTAACCAATCACCTGCGGCCACTCGGTGTGAAACATTTGGCCGCGTGGCGCGTCGTTGCGTTCATAGGTGTGGGCACCGAAGAAATCACGCTGAGCCTGCAGCAGGTTGGCGGGCAGCACGGCACTGCGATAGCTGTCGTAATAGCCGAGCGAGGCGCTGAAGGCGGGCACCGGGATGCCATTGAGGGTGGCGATGGCGACGACTTCGCGCCACGCCTGCTGGCTGCGGTTGAGCAGGTCCTTGAAGAACGGGTCGAGCATCAGGTTGCCCAGTGAGGGGTTAGAGCTGTAGGCGCTGCTGATGTGGTTGAGGAACCGGGCGCGGATGATGCAGCCGCCACGCCAGATGGCGGCGATTTTTGCTAGGTCGAGATTCCAGTCTTTTTCGGCGCTCATGGTGGAGATGAGGTCGAGGCCCTGGGCGTAGGAGATGATTTTGGAGGCGTACAGGGCCGCGTGGACTTGTTGGACGAGAGCGGCTTTGTCGGCGCTGATAGTTGGGGGAGGGCCTTCGAGTTGGGTGCTGGCGGCGAGGCGCTGGTCCTTCATGGACGAGAGAATGCGCGCTTCGACCGCGGCATTAATGGTGGAGACGACCACGGCGTGGTCCACGGCGCTCATAAGCGTCCATTTACCGGTGCCTTTTTGGCCGGCGGTGTCGAGGATTTTCTCGACGATGGGCGTACCGGTCAGTGGATCGGTTTGGCGGAAAATCTCGGCGGTGATCTGGATCAAATAGCTTTCCAGCTCACCTTGGTTCCAGGTGGTGAAGACGTCGGCGAGTTCGGCGGAGGTGAAGCCGGCGGCCTTAAAGATGTTGTAGGCCTCACAGATCAGCTGCATGTCGCCGTACTCGATGCCGTTATGGATCATCTTGACGAAGTGGCCGGCACCGCCGGGTCCGATGTGATAGACGCAGGGTTGGCCATCGACCTTGGCGGCGATGGCCTCGAAGATCGGCTGCATCACCTGCCAGGTGGAGGCCGGGCCGCCGGGCATGATGGAGGGGCCTTTGCGGGCGCCTTCCTCACCGCCGGACACTCCGGTGCCGATGAAGCGCAAGCCGAGCCCGCGCAGCCAGAGGTCGCGCCGCTCGGTGTCGGTGTAGAGGGAATTGCCGCCATCGATGATGATGTCGTCGGGGGCGAGTAGCGGGATGAGCGATTCGATCAGCGCATCGACCGGGGCACCGGCCTTGACCATGAGCATGACCTTCCGTGGGGTGGCGAGCGATTGGACGAAGGCCTCGAGGGAATGGGCGGCGACGAGGTTCTTGCCGGGGTGGGCGGCGAGGAAGGCGTCGGTGACCGCACTGGTGCGGTTGTACACCGAGACTTGGAAGCCGCGGGATTCCACATTGAGAACGAGATTCTGGCCCATGACGGCCAGACCGATGAGTCCGAAATCACTGTTGCTCATAAAAAAATTGGGGGCCACTGCTGGCGGCGCTCCAGATGGTATGAAGTTGCCGCCTTGGCGCAACCTCTTGTTGCCAAGTGCGGTGGAATTTTCCACATTGCGCCTGTGAACCTGCCCAATACGATCACTCTTTGCCGCTTGGTGCTGACCGCCGTTTTTGTGGGAGGTGCCGCCTTGCAGAGCTTCTTGGGCCATTGGATCGCGCTGGTGGCCTTCGTGATTGCGGCCGTCAGTGACTGGTTCGACGGCTATTTTGCCCGTAAATACGGATTGATCACACCGCTAGGTCGGCTGCTCGACCCGGTTGCGGACAAGGTGTTGGTGTGTGCAGCTTTCGTTTATTTAAGCGCCCAAGGGCAGTGTCCGGTGTGGGTGACGGTGCTCATTGTGGCCCGCGAATTTCTTATCACCGGCTTGCGGCAAATCGCCATCGAGGCCGGCCAGGTGCTTTCCTCGGATCACCTCGGGAAGTGGAAAACCGGGATGCAACTCGGGTATTGCATCACCTGCTTGGTCTGGTTTGCGGTGATGGCCTCGCCGGAGTCCGCCAACCCGGCGCTTCGCTTGCTGTATTACCTATCCAATCCGGAGAGTTGGCTCACGCCCGGTTTCCTGTGGTTGGCGCTGTCCCTTACCGTGGTTTCCGGGTGGAACTACATGTGGGCCAACCGGGCGCTTTTGACCGGAAGTCACCCGTGAATATCAAGATCACGCTGCCTACTGCCCCTATTTTCCGCCCAATGGACTACTCCTCTCTCATCGCCAAACGCCGCGACCGCTTCTCCGAACTGGAAGAAGCCGTGGGCAATCCGGAGTTGTTCGCCGATCCAAAACGCGCCACCGACCTCTTGCGCGAACATCGCAAACTCAAACAGACACTCGATCTCTGGGAGAAGCTCCAAGCCACCAAACGCCACCTCAGCGATAATCTGGAACTGACAAAGTCCGACGATCCGGATTTCGCCGCCATGGCTGCTGAAGAAATTCCTGCACTTGAAGCCGCCGCCGCCAATCTGGCCAACGACCTTCAATACGCCCTGCTGCCCGCCGATCCAAACGAAGACCGCGACGCGCTGATCGAAATCCGCGCCGGAGCGGGTGGCGACGAAGCCTCGCTCTTCGCTGCAGAACTGATGCGCGCCTATCAACGCTACTCCGATATTCGCGGCTGGAAATGCGAACATCTCGAAAGCAGCCCTTCGGAGGTTGGCGGCTTCAAGGAAGTCATTCTCAAAGTGACCGGCGACGAGGTGTTCCGTCATTTGAAATATGAATCCGGTGTGCATCGGGTTCAGCGCGTGCCCACCACCGAAACCCAGGGCCGCGTTCACACATCCACCATCACCGTCGCCGTGCTACCGGAGGCCGAGGAAGTCGATGTGGAAATCAAACAGGAAGACCTCCGCATCGAAGTCTGCCGCTCCGGTGGGGCCGGCGGCCAACACGTCAACCGCACCGAAAGCGCCGTTCAAATTTTTCATCTGCCCACCGGTATCTACGTCCGTTGCGAAGAGGGCCGATCGCAAATCAAGAATCGTGAGATCGCCATGCAGATTCTCCGCACCAAACTCTACGAGCAAAAACTCCGCTCCCAACAGGAGGCTTATTCCTCTCACCGCCGCTCACTCATCGGCTCAGGCGACCGCTCGGAAAAAATCCGCACCTATAACTTCCCGCAATCCCGCGTCACCGACCACCGCATCGGCCTTACCTCCCACAACCTCGCCGGCGTCATGGCGGGCGATTTCTCAGAATTCACCGCCGGCCTGCAAAAAGCCGAGATGGACGAGCGACTCGCCGAGGCCGGGATCTAACCTCCCATCCTAAAAAGGAAAATGGGATTCGTTAGTGAGGGGCAGATTTCGCCGTCCATCCCCGTTCAGGGCAGGTGTTTTCAGGTGGCGGCGGGCGACGCGGGCGGGGTATCACCCTGATAATAACTGCGCGGCCTCAGCCGGCAAGCCGGGAAGCCATTTTCCGCCCAGCCAACGCCGCAGGATCCGGGTCAACAGCAGGGTCCAGCGCTCGCTAACACTCCATCGCTCAGTGATGGCCTGAATGGCGTGTAACTCCTTGCTAATGAGCGTAACAGCATGAGCAATGACATCACCTTTTTCATGCACCACACTCACCCGAACCGTGCTGCGTCCTCCGCTGCGCAGTTGTCTGGCCACTCCCTGCATGAGCATGGGCCGGCTGCGGATGGCCTCGCGGTGGTGCCCCTCGTCGTAAAGGCGCAAATAGAGATTCCACCAGTTG
>JBAXCM010000210.1:0-7781 GCA_037141475.1 Verrucomicrobiota bacterium
TATTTGCGGTGGTTGCAATGCTGCCAGAGCGAGGGGCGGGAAGTGCGGAGCGTAGAATACGGTGGCGGCTTGCGACTTGGCGAAGTGATAGGTTTACGTGTGAAGGACGTCGATCCAGTCAGGGAGCAAATCACGGTGCGCTGTGGCAAGGGGGATCGCGACCGTATCACGGTACTGCCCAAACGGGTAATACCGTTGTTGAAGGAGGCACTGGCCGGAGCACGGGTGTTGTTCGACCAGGACCGTGCCAAGCGCACACCTGGCGTGGCCTTGCCCATAGCGTTGGAACGGAAGATGTCACGATGCCGGGAACGGTGGGAGTGGTTCTGTGAGGCGGGTTTCCAGCCAGTGGTCGAGATCGGTGACGGCCAGGGTGAGCCCGGCGGCATCCATGGTGACGAGAACATGGTTGAGAACGGGCAACTTGAGCCGCTCGAAGTGAATCCGAGTGAGGAGCTTGCGGGCGGCCTGGATGGCGGAGACAGGGACGAGGAACATAAGATGAATTTTGGATGTTGCAATCCAAAGCGCAGGTGCCGCCCTGCAAAGGCAGCTCGCTCCAACGACGCCCATTCGGCAGAACAAGTTTGGGCCTTTTCAGGCACGTTGCTTATGCGCATTCGGCAGGATGCCGAACGTTGCCGCTAGGATGGCGGCGCTCCCCGACAAATGCGCTGCCGACATGTTCTGCCGCAATCCAAAACACAAGTGCCGCCCTAGCGAAATACAATGGCCCCGTTCTCGACGTCGGCTTGGATGACGTCGCCGTCAGCGAACTTGCCATCCAGCACGGCGAGACTCAGCGGATCGAGCAGATGGTGCTGGATGGCGCGTTTGAGGGGGCGTGCGCCGTAAACCGGGTCGTAGCCTTGGTTGCCGAGGAATTCCTTGGCGGCCGGGGTCAGGGCAAGTGCCAGCCCCTGCTTGGCAAGGCGTTTCCTAACACGGTTAAGTTGAAGATCTGCGATGGTGGTGAGGTCGGCGCGGGTGAGGCGGTCGAAGATGATGATTTCGTCGATTCGGTTGAGGAATTCCGGGCGGAAGGCACTGCGCAGGGCATCAGTGACGAGCGCCTCACGCTGCTCGGCATTGGACTCGTGGAGGATGTACTGGGAACCGATGTTAGACGTCATGATGAGCACGGTGTTGCGAAAATCCACGGTGCGGCCCTGGCCGTCGGTGATGCGGCCGTCGTCGATGACTTGCAGCAGCACATTGAAGACATCAGCATGGGCTTTTTCGATTTCGTCGAAGAGCACCACCGAGTACGGGCGGCGGCGAACCTGCTCGCTGAGTTGGCCACCTTGATCGTAACCGACGTAGCCGGGTGGCGCGCCGATGAGTCGCGATACGCTGTGTTTTTCCATGTATTCGGACATATCGATGCGGACCATCGCAGCCTCGTCATCGAAGAGGAATTCGGCAAGCGCCTTGGAAAGCTCGGTCTTGCCCACGCCGGTGGGGCCCAGAAACAAAAACGAGCCGATGGGCCGGTTCTCATCCTGGAGGCCGGCACGGGCGCGGCGCACTGCGTTGGCCACGGCGAGGATGGCCTTTTTTTGGCCGACGACCCGTTCGCCGAGGCGTGGTTCCATGCTAACGAGTTTCTGTTTTTCGCCCTCTTGAAGGCGATTGACAGGGATGCCAGTCCATGCGGAGACCACCCGGGAAATATCCTCGTCGGTGACCTCTTCCTTGAGCATGGCACCATTTTTCTGCAGCGTGCCGAGTTGTTGCTTGGCGACCTCCAGCGCCTTGTTAGCGGCCGGAAGATCCCCGTAGGTAATTTGTGAGGCGCGGGTCAGGTCCCCGATTCGTTGGGCCAGCTCGGCCTCACCCTTGAGCGCTTCAATTTTTTCCTGAGCCGCCCTCACATCATCGATGACGGCCTTTTCATTGCGCCACTGTGCCCGCATGCCGGAGGAGGATTCGCGCAAGTTGGCTTGCTCTTCCTTGACTTTTTCGAGGCGGACAGCTGATGCCTTGTCGCTCTCTTTTTCAAGTGCCCTTTTCTCCATCTCCAACTGCAGAATTTGCCGCTCCAACACGTCGATTTCCGTCGGCATCGAGTCGAGTTCTATTTTGAGTCTTGAGGCGGCCTCGTCAATGAGATCAACGGCTTTGTCGGGCAGGAAGCGCCCGGAGATATATCTATCGGAAAGAGTGGCGGCGGCAACAAGAGCGCCGTCCTGAATGCGCACGCCATGGTGGACTTCATAGCGCTCCTTGAGGCCGCGGAGTATAGCGACGGTGTCCTCAACGGATGGCTCGCCGACCATTACCGGCTGGAACCGGCGTTCGAGGGCCGCATCTTTTTCGATGTGTTTGCGGTATTCATCGAGGGTGGTGGCGCCGATGGCATGGAGTTCGCCGCGTGCGAGTTGGGGTTTGAGGAGGTTGGAAGCATCCATCGCGCCCTCGCTGGCACCGGCCCCGACGATCGTGTGAAGCTCGTCGATGAAAAGAATGATCTGGCCTTGGGAATCTGTCACTTCCTTGAGAAACGCCTTGAGCCTGTCCTCGAATTCTCCGCGGTACTTGGCTCCGGCGAGCATGGCACCGACGTCCATGGTGATGACACGCTTGTGTTTCATGGCCTCGGGAACGTCTCCGGAGATGATGCGACGGGCCAGTCCTTCGACGATGGCGGTCTTGCCCACACCTGGCTCGCCAATGAGCACCGGGTTGTTTTTAGTGCGCCGGGACAACACTTGCAGCACCCGCCGGATCTCATGATCGCGGCCAATCACTGGATCAATCTTGCCCTCCCGCGCCCGGGCCGTTAGATCGGTGCCATATTTTTCCAACGTCTGGTATTTGCCTTCCGGGGAGTCGTCACTGGCTTTTTGTGAACCGCGCACACTGTGGATCGCGGTGAGCGCCGATTTTTCGTCCAATCCGGCGTCCTTGAGCAATTTGCCGGCCGGCGAATCACCTTTAAGGGTGCCGAGGATGAAATGCTCGACGCTGAGGTAGTCGTCGCCAAGATTTTCGCGGGCTGCATCAGCGGCCTCCAGGGTGGCTCGCAGGCCAATGCTGATTTGGGGTTGGGTCGAGGCTCCTTGAACACTCGGTTCGCGACTCAGCGCGGCGGCGGTGGCAGCTTTAAGGCGCGGCACGTCAATGGCGGCCTTTTGCAAAATTGGCGTGGCGATGCCGCCATCCTGTTGGAGCAGAGCGAGCAGAACGTGGGCGCTCTTAAGCTCCGAATGAGCGGACTTCGAGGCCAGGCTCTGTGCTGATTGGATGGCCTCTTGAAGTTTTTGAGTCAATTTTTCTAGTCCCATAAACGGTGTTTGGTTGGAGGGTGAATCACGCTTGCGGGTTGGAGCATAGTCGAAAACCCGGTGCACTGCAACATGCACTGTTGGACCGAGGGGATTTGGGGTTGCGTGGCGGCAGCAGATGGGTTAGTTCATTCACTCACGGACTGCGAAATGCCAGTGCATCCCCAACCCCCACACGCTCATGAAAACCAAGGATACCCGCAAAGAAACCAAGAAAATGCCCACCAAGACCGCCAAGGAAAAGAAACTTGCCAAACAGGCCAAGAAAAATAGCAAGTAAGCTGGCGAGACTTCGCCTCAGACCAAAGACACAAGACTGGAACGCGGCTTGGCTGAGACTTCGGTGAGCCCGGTCGATCCGCTCGCCGAACGCCGAAGAGCAGAAAACTTGACCTAACGACAGTAACTTTGGCTTTTCAAGGACTCTAGTCCGTTCACGGCGCGACGGCGCGTCGGCTCACCCGATAGACGCGGTCTCCGGGGCGCGCCGGGGAGACCAGTGCGACGGCCACAGACTGGCCGCGTTTGGCGTCCGGCACCGGCTGCTGCTCAATTTGGATAGAGGTGACGGCCACCCGCAGCACACCGGTGGAGGGTCCTTGGATGAGCAGTTCGTCGCCAAGTGCGAACCCGGAGTCGAAGACGCGGATCTCCACAGCACCGGCCTTGCGATAGAATTTGACGACTTCGCCAACGTGCACTTTTTTGGTGGCGGCTTGGCTGTTAGGAACGCCACTCCATTGATCGATGGGCTTGCCCATGTAATATCCCGAGGACAGGCCGCGGTGGTAAACGCCCTCTAGCTGTTGCATTAGTCCGGCTTTGAGTCCTTCAAACTCAGCGTCGAAGCCAGGTTTGCGACGATTGGCAAAATAGAAATCCACGGCGCGGCGGTAGGCGGAAGTGACGCTGCTGACGTATTCCGGGGCGCGTCCACGGCCCTCAATTTTCAGACTGTCGACACCGCATTCGAGCAATTGTTCGATGAACGGGAGGGTGCAGAGGTCTTTTGGGCTGAGCAGATAGGACTCGCCCATACGGAAGGATACATCGCCCTCGCTGCTATTGATTTGATAGGGTCGGCGGCACGGTTGGGTACACTGGCCGCGGTTGGCGGACTTGCCGGTGCTCGCCTCGGACAAGAAGCAGCGGCCGCTGATGGAAACGCACATGGCACAATGGGCGAAGACCTCAAGTTGAATATTGGCGGCGGCGGCGGCACCGAGTTGGGTGACCAGGTTGCGGCGCAGGCTGCGCAACTGCGCCAACGAGCACTCGCGGGCCAGCACAAAGCGGCGGATCCCAAAGGCCCGGTGAAACCCGGCGAGGGCCGCCGAATTTGAGACAGACATCTGGGTGGATAGAAAAACCGGCAGGCCAAGTGCGGTGGCTGCCTCGATGACTGCCATGTCCCAGCAAATGACTGCGTCGATGGCGGCGGCACTCGCCGCAGCAAGCACGCGTCGCATGCGGGCCAGTTCGGGTTCGTAAATGATGGTGTTGAGCGCCAGATATGCGCGCACTCCGGCCTGCCGACATGTGCGGGCAATGCGCGGTAACTCGGCCACGGCAAAATTATTGGAATTATCCCGCATGTTGAAGCCGTGCACGCCAAAGTAGATGGCATCGGCACCGGCATGGATGGCGGCTTGCAGGCTGGTCCAATTGCCAGCAGGCGACATAAGTTCGGGTGGGGGGCGTTGAGGCATGGGCGTTTATTCCACGCTCACCTTGGTGCCGAGCTTGACCTTGTCATAGACGATGAGGATCGGCCCGGCTTGGCCGCGGATGCAGGAGTGGGAAGCGGGGTAGCGGCGGACCGGAGCGATGTGGTGGCCCACCCCATCATTGGTCAGGCGCATCCAGTTGCGCATTGGGGCACCTTCAAAGCGCCCGCCCTCGGGGACCTTGTCCTTGGTGATATCCGCATCGGTGTTCACGCATTTGTCATCAGCGTCGTAAATCCGGCCGTATAGGTTGGACTTCTTATCCACCAGCATTTCAAGAATCGTGTATTCTCCCGGCGGCGTCTCGTGACCTTCCCGGCCCGAGCAAATCGGGTAATCCATCGCCACCTCCTTGCCATTCATGAGCAGGCCGCGCTGCTTGGCCAGATCAATGCGAATATGCGAGTTGCTCGGATTGGTGCGGGCGAGCACCGGGGCGTTTTTCCACACCTTGTAGGTTTTCGGATAGGCCGGATCGGCTGTGAAGTGTTGGTAGGTGCCTTCCGGATACGGGTTGACGAAAACCGAGCCGGGCACGGGCAAGGGGGCGGGCGGCGGCTTCTTGGCGGCGCAACTGGCAAGCAATAAGACGACCAACGGCAGGGCAAGGTGGTGGACTAGGTGGGAAAATTTCATCATGATAGGCTGGCGTCAGGGGCGGCAGCTATAGGGTGGAACCCGGGGGAAAGCAACCCCATGCGATGAAAAACCTGCCGGAGCCCTCGGAATCCGGCTTTGGCAACCGGTTCCCAAGCCGACAGGTGCCGCGGTTTGGCGGACCAGGAATGGGGGGGGCACGCCTCAACCCAGGTCGGCTTCTAACTCCAAAGTGCCACGATTGATCTATCCCCCTGCACCCATGCCTGACTTCAGAGGCTGTCCGCTGAAAGGAACGACTCATCATCCGCGTTTTCTTGCCGCTTCCCCATCCGAGGGAACCTCCCATTTCACGCAATGACCACCCGCCACCTCTATCCTTGGACATCCGCCGCAGGACTCCTCGCTGCTCTCGCCATCCCGTCGGTCTTCGCCGCCCAGTTCCCCTTGCGCGGCTTGAACGAAGTCAACCACAGTCAAGTGGAATTGCGCGGCGGCTTTTGGGGCCCGCGCCTCAAAGCCCATCAGGAGGTGACGCTGCCTCATGCCCTCGATTGCCTGGAAAAAGACGGCCACGTAACGAACTTCGACAAAGCCGCCGGCAAATTCGACGGACCGCTGCAAGGACACCCGGCGTTCGACTCAGACTTGCACAAGGCGCTGGAAGGCGTGCTTATCTCGCTGCAACACTTTGATGATAGCGCTCTGCGCCAACGCGCCGCAGCAATCATCGGGCGCATCCTCGCCGCCCAACAACCCGACGGCTTCCTCATCGCCTACTACATCGTCAAGGATCAGGACAAACGCTGGGACGACCTCCGCCTCTGCCACCAAATGTACAACGCCGGTCACTTCTTTGAAATGGCCGTCACCGAAAATCAACTCAGCGGCCAACCCGACGTTCTCAACGCCGCGACCCGATTCGCCAATCATATCGACGGGATTTTTGGACCAAACAAACGCTACGACGTCGATGGCCACGAGGAAGTCGAACTCGCCCTCGTCAGATTGTTTCGCGCCACCGGCGAACGCCGCTTCCTCGACCTCGCAAAATTCTTCCTCGATGAGCGCGGCTACGTCCATGGCAGCGAGCACAAATTGTTCGATCCCAAGTCCGTCACCCCGCCAGTCCGGGCCCCAGGCAAGCTCACAGCAGACCAACAGCGCGAGTTTTGGCACGCCCAGTTGCGTACCCGCAACGGCCGCATGCAGGATCATAAACCGGTCATCGACCAACACGAGGCCGTCGGCCATGCCGTGCGCGCCGGTTATTTGTACTCCGCCATGACCGATATGGTCCGCTTCATGGACGCCGCCCCCGGCTATGAGTCGGCTCTGGATGACTTGTGGAGTGATGTGGTCAATCACAAGATGTATCTAACTGGCTCACTGGGAACCGGCCAGTACGATGACGAAGGCTTCGGCGATGCCTACCTTCTGCCTAACGAATCAGCCTATTGCGAATCCTGCGCCGCCATCACCCACATCTTTTGGGAATACAGGATGGCCCTGCTCAAGGCCCAGAGCAAGTATGCCGACCTGATGGAGCTGACGCTCTACAACGGGATGTTGGCAGGTATTTCGATCGCCGGAGACAAGTTCTTCTATCAAAATCCACTGACCAGCGAGCAGGGTGCCAGTCGCCACCCGTGGATCGGGCTATCCTGCTGCCCGACGAATATGGCGCGCATGATCCCGCAGATGGGCGGCTTCGTCTATGGCCAGGCAAAAAACCAGATCTACGTCAACCTCTATGCTGCTGGTGAGGCCAAGCTCAAGTTGGAGGATGGCACGCCGCTGAAGATCACCCAGCAGACAGAGTATCCGTGGGATGGACGGGTTAACCTAACAATTTCAACTGGACAGCCAAGCGCCTTCGAACTTTGCCTGCGGATCCCGGGCTGGGCTCTCGGCCACCCGGTCCCTGGCAACCTCTACCAATTCTCCAATCCCGAGATCTCACCCGTAACCCTCAAGCTCAATGACCAGCCCGTTAGCGCGACTCCGGCTGCCGACGGCTATGTCCACCTGCAACGCACTTGGCAGGACGGTGATGTGCTGACTTTGGATATGCCAATGCCGGTCCAACGCGTCGTAGCCCACGAAAAACTGGCGGCCGACCAAGGCAAAGTCGCTCTGATGCGTGGTCCGCTGGTGTATTGCATTGAGG
>JBAXCM010000211.1:0-7752 GCA_037141475.1 Verrucomicrobiota bacterium
GTGGCGCTCAAGGGGGTCAGCTCCAGTGATTGGGCGTTCTTGGTAAGGTAGGCTTTCCGGTTTGCGTCGAGCCACCCGAGCTTGTGGCGGTGCCAGCCGAGGAAACCCGAGCTGCGTCCCGCATCCGACATAATGTCCCAAGGGCCGGTTGGATTCTTCGGTCCCGCAACACCGCCGTAGGTGTACAAATCCGGCAAGCCCATCAGGTGCGCCGTCTCATGGGCCAGAACGATGGGAGTGGGGCTGGAGATGTTCAAGGCAACCTTGATTTTTCCACCGCGGTAGGGAATGGCTAGGGCATCGCGCTCACCGAAGGCGGTGTTGCCGATGCGAGCCATGTTGGCGACGATATAATCATACTCGCGGAATTCAATCTCAGGATAGGTCTTGAATATCTCAACGAAGAGATCGCGGTGCGACTCCGTGGTGTTGCTGCTGTATTCCCCGACCTTTTTCGACAGCCGCCGCCAGCCATGAACGTGCTCGATGCCTAAGGTGAGCTTGCCATAGGACTGCTGCTTAAACAGCTTCTCAAACTTGCCATCTCCCAAGACCTCCCGGCCGCGCTCCTTGGTATCAATAGTCATTGCCAAATCCGGAAAATCGAGATAGAGCATGATCACCTTCTTATGCCCGACGGCACTGTCATAGATCAGCGAATCCGTACCGCCCTCGCTCTTATAGACGTCGCCCTTTGCATCCAACTGCGGAATGGGGTCCACCGCTGCCTTGTCCTCTGCGGCCCCGTGGGACACCACTACGCTGGCTGCGAGGAGCGCCATCGTTGCAAAATATTTTCTATTCATCAGTTGCTGGAACATGTTTCTCGGAGGTGGGATGTGTCCGCTCCATTCCTAGGACCGTTGTGGCTGTGGCGCGGGCGGAGTGAGCATCGTGGCGGGATTGCCTGCTGTCGTCAATTCCAGCTGCTGAGAAAATATCCACATCGTGCGTTCTGAAGGCGCGGGCCTGCCGACGGTCTGCCAGCCGGCAACCGGCTTCTTGAGTTTGGTCAGATCAACGATCATATCTAACAACATTCTGTCGGTTGAGTGTTTGTCCGCTTCGTGGCGCCTGATCAATTCCGGGCGAAACACATCGAAGGGGGAGGTGGCAAGTTTCGTTTTCTGGTCGGGTGGGAGAGTTGCAAGCGAGGGGTACAATCCGACGAAGCGGTCGCTCACATCACCATCCTGGCCATTCACGAGTGTCATGAAGCTCGTGGTATCCATCATGCCCAATTGGCCGCCAGTGGCGAGCAACTCCGCAAGACCTGCCGAGGACTCGGGCGCTTGTCTGATCAATGCCAGAGATGAATCGACCATGTTGGTCGTCCCTTCGCGAGAACGGGCCATCTCACCCACATCCGGCAGGACTTTGCTCACCCTGGCAGATTGGGCAAAACCTGCAATAATGAACTTGCCCACCGGGCTGTCGTACTGTCACTTTTCCGCCGCCTTCCTGAGTTGTTGGATCATCTGGAGATGCGGGTTGTAGTTATACTCTTTGGCCAGAATATTTGTCAGAGTCGGCATGTATTTCGTGAATAGAGCCTCATCGTCCTGCAGTCCCATCAATGCCATGAGCGCGGATTCACGCAGCCACCAGTCCTCGTGGGTTGCCCATGGCAGGATGTTGGGGATGTTCTTCGTGATCAGCTCAACAGGGGCATGGTGCAACGCCTGCAGCGCGCCATCCACGACATACCACGCTTCCTTGGGATCACTCAAGATGTGGGTGATAGCCTCATGCATGCCAAGCGTGAATTCCGCGGCTTTCAGAGTATGCCTGCCAACTGCCGGCTCAAGGAACCATGAGTGATAGTCGTTGATACCATCGAGAGCCGCGCGGCGGAGGCGGGGATCCGGATCGCGCAGCCGTTCCTCCAATTCACTGAGTCGTTTATTCATGCACAGGGCCTAGGCGGCAGCCGTGCGAACTTCGTAGCGGGCATGACGGACATTCTTGAGCATCATCTCGAGAGGCAGCCCTTTCACATTTTGCGGGCCAAACTGCAGGCATACTGGCAGCTGCCAGAACGGAATTTGGATTTCATCGTCCTTGCCATATCCGCCGCCCGCCGGATGATCGTCTTGGATTTCTTCCAATTCAACGGAAACGTCTTGCTGTACGCTCCCAGCACCGGAATCGTCAGCGTCACCTGTTTGGGCGCGCTGTCTTTGGCCTTGAGTGCGGGATCAAGGGGCTCGGCTCGGGTTTCGACGGCCGGTACAGACCATTGACGAAAAAGCAGGGGCAAATCCCACGTATTCCGGAACGAATGACCCCTGCCCAAACATTTTTCTGAAGAGACAGCGAAAATTTACGATGATGAGAGTACAAGCCGTTAATTTGCAGATAGTTGTGGAATCCTCTAGAAATAGGGAGGTTTACGGACCCGGCCCCTTTCGATATTCAAACGGTGCCGCATGCAGCGCACATCATTCGACTCCAAGTGAAGTCTGCTATTCCGCTAGAAGTCAGACTTGCCACTAACGGGAAATTTGATTTCATCCATCAACCACATCATTCTCATGACACCACATCGTACGATTCACCTCGCTTGCTCCGCTCTCTATATGATTACAGGGGCCTTCATTCCGCTGCAGGCCGCAGTGACAGTTTCCTATCCACGTTGTGAATATCTAGTCAATCCATCCGGGCTGGATGTCGTCCGGCCACGGCTGTCATGGGTGATAGAGTCTGGGCAACGCGGCGAAAAGCAGACGGCATATCAGATCTTGGTGGCGTCATCGGCAAATCTTCTCAGCCAGGGAACCGGCGATCTGTGGGATAGCGGCAAGGTGACGGGCGAAGCGACAAATCAAATGGTTTATCATGGCTTGCCACTGCATTCGCGGGCACAATGTTTCTGGCAAGTGCGGGCCTGGAGCCAAGATGATCAACCGTCCCCTTGGAGTAAACCCGCCTGCTGGAGCATCGGATTGCTCCAGGCGACGGATTGGAGCGCCAAATGGATAGACGCCACTACCAAGACATCCGTCCCCGCAGGTCAGGCACCCGTCGTCATTCGGCTCGCGGCCTATCAAGCGGTCGATGGTAGTGCTTCGCTCGATGTCACCGCCAAGATTGCCGCACTGGCGCGGGCCGGGGGCAAGTCGCTGCAAGTGGAAAACGAAACCTTTGGCAAAGACCCGGCTTTCCATCACGTCAAACAATTGCGTGTTGAATACGAGATTGGGGGTCAGAAGACCTTGCGGACATTTCCTGAAAAGGCTACGGTCCGCATTCCCGAGGATTTACCGCCGCCCCCGGTCATTCGCCATGCGTCTTATGAGGCATTGGATGGTTCTGGCTCGCTCGATGTGACGCAAAAACTCACCAAGCTGGCACTAGCGGGAAGTTTTTCCCTAACCGTGAACAATGAATCGTTAGGCAAGGATCCGGCGTTCGAGCACATCAAGCGTCTGCGGGTCGAGTTCATTGCCAATGGCCGCACATTCATCAAAACATTCGAGGAAAAGGCAATGGTCAATTTTCCGACGGACATGACGGCACCGCCGACCATCCCCTATCTGCGAAAATCATTCGACGTTGCCAAGCCGGTCACCCGGGCCACGATCTATGCCACCGCACTTGGGATCTATGAGTTGCGGCTAAACGGCAAACGCGTCGGCGACCATTTTCTCGCGCCGGAATGGACGGATTTTTCGAAGCGCCTTCGCTATCAGGAGTATGATGTGACGTCGTTGGTGGCGGACGGGCCCAATGTTCTAGCTGCGCAGGTGGCCAACGGTTGGTATAGCGGCCACATTGGCAATGGTGGATATCAGCGCTGGGGAACGAACCCAGCACTCTTCGCCCAACTTGAACTGATATATGCCGACGGCACCACCCAACGCATCATCACGGACGGCTCATGGAAATCCCACACCAGCCCGCTGCTGGCCACCGATTTTATGTTAGGTGAGGAATATGACGCCACCCAGGAAATTCACGGCTGGGACAGGCCGGGATTCTCCGACGCTGATTGGCTGCCGGTGGTGGAGCGTAGCGAAGCGATTCGCGCCATCGATGGACAGGTGATGGAACCGGTGCGCCAGTTGCGTGAAGTGCCCACCAAGGCGTTGACCCAGCCCAAGCCGGGACATTGGACGTATGATTTGGGGCAGAACATGGTCGGTGTGGTGCGCCTAAAAATTTCTGCCAGCGCTGGCACTCGCATCACTATTCGCCATGCGGAAATGCTCAATCCCGATGGCACGATCTACACCGCCAACCTCAGAGGAGCTCCTTCCATCGACACCTATATCTGCAAAGGCGAAGGAACCGAAGCCTGGCAACCGAAATTCACCTTCCACGGGTTTCGTTATGTCGAATTGACAGGCGTCCCGGGCACGCCCTCCAAGGATGCTGTTACCGGTATTGTGATTGGTTCGGATACGCCGCGAACCGGTGAATTCGTCTGCTCGGACGCCCGCGTCAACCAACTCCAATCGAACATCGAATGGGGCCAACGCGGCAACTATCTGAGCGTGCCAACCGATTGCCCGCAACGCGATGAACGCCTCGGCTGGATGGGTGATGCCCAGGTGTTCGTTCGTACCGCCACCTACAACTCCGACGTCGCGGCATTCTTCACCAAGTGGCTCGTCGATGTCACTGATAGCCAGGAGCCCACCGGCCAGTTTGCCGACGTCTCGCCGTTCGCTGGCCCCTCCAAGGGCACCCCGGCATGGGGCGATGCCGGAGTCATTTGCCCATGGACTATCTATCAGGTATACGGCGACCTTCAACTCCTGCAACGGCAGTATCCGGCGATGGTCAAATGGGTCGAGTATTGCCAGAGCCAGAGTGTGAAGCACATTCGCAGCGGCAATCGCGGCAGTGATTACGGAGACTGGCTGTCGATTGGAGCCGACACCTCCAAGGAGTTGATAGGCACGGCCTATGATGCCTATTCGACGGCACTGGTTGCCAAGGCGGCTGCGGTTCTCGGCAAGACCGCTGATGCGCAGAACTATGAAAAACTTTTTGAATCGATCAAACAGGCGTTCGCCGAAAAGTATATCTCCGCAGACGGTCGCGTCGCCGGCAACACCCAGTGCGGGTACGTCATGGCACTCAAGTTCAATCTGCTGCCAGCCGAACTCCGGGCCAAGGCCGCCGACTACCTTGAAGCAGATATCATTGCCAAAGGTTATCACCTATCCACCGGCTTCGTCGGGGTTAGCTATCTCCTGCCGGAACTCACCAAGGCCGGAAAAATCGACACCGCCTACCGCCTGTTGTTGCAGGATAGCTTTCCGTCATGGCTGTTCTCGGTAAAAATGGGTGCAACCACCATCTGGGAGCGCTGGGATGGATGGACGCCGGATAAGGGATTTCAAGACATCGGCATGAATTCCTTCAATCATTACTCACTCGGATCCTGCGGTGAGTGGCTCTACGCCTGCGTCGCCGGCATCGACTGCGACCCCGCACAACCTGGCTTCAAGCAGATCATCATCAAACCGGTGGTGGGCACCAAGCTCAGTGAAGCGAGCGGCCGATTGAACTCAATCCATGGCATGATCACCAGTTCCTGGACTTCGAGCAAAGGCAAGTTCACCCTGACAGCCGGGATTCCGGCAAATACCACTGCCACGGTTTATGTGCCAACTCAGGACGCGGCCAGTGTGCTTGAATCCGGCATGCCTGCCGCCGAAGCACCAGGGGTTAGATTCCTCCGGATGGACTCCGGTGCTGCCGTGTTTGCCGTGACATCCGGGCTCTATCAATTCAGCGTGACTAGCAAGCCGTGATGAATCGCCAGCAATTCCTCCGTGCTTCCCTTGCCAGCTTCATCTCATGGCGCGTGGCACCCACTCAAGCTGCTGCCGCAGAGGCACCCTCTGACATTCTCGCCAAGGCCAAGGAAGTCACGGCGGCCATTCATGCAAAATACTGGATCACTGAGCAATCGCTCTATCGGGCCGCACCAGGTGCCAATCATCCCGAGATGCTCTGGGCCTGCGGTGTCCTGTTTTCGATGTTGGTGGCAGCGGCGCGTCATGAGCCACAGACGTACCGGGGGGATCTGCTGAGGTTTTTTGAGGGGCTTAACCGTTATTGGGATAGTGCGGTGAAGATTCCTGGCTATGAACCTTGCCCAACCCAAGGCAATGGCAATGATAAGTATTACGATGACAACGCCTGGATGGTGCTGACCTTCGCCGAGGGCTATCAGCTCACCGGCGAAAAGAAGATGCTCACCCGCGCCTGTGAGACGCTCGCATTTGTGATGAGCGGTTGGGACGACGCGCTAGGCGGCGGCATCTGGTGGCATGAGTTGCACAAAGACAAACGCAAGAATACGTGTAGCAACGGGCCTGCTGCGGTTGGCTGCCTAGTGCTGGCCAAATTCCGTCCGGATCGTCGCAAGCGGATGATTGAGCGGGCCGTGGAAATCGTTAACTGGACGCGCAGCAATCTTCAGGGGGAAGACGGGCTTTACATGGACTCTATCCAAGAGACGACCCGAGATATCAATCGGGCGGCGCTCACCTATAACTCAGCCATGATGATGCGTGCCGAGTTGATGTTGCACCAAGCCACTGGCGAAGAATCCCATCTCAAGGAAGCCCGCCGCATCGGTGGCGTGGCCGACAAACTCTGCCAAGGTGATACCTCGGTTTACCGGGATCCTCCGCGCTGGGCCCACCTGATGGTCGAGGCTGACCTCGAACTCCATCGAAAAACCGCCGATACAGGAGCCCTCCGGCGAGCCATCGCCAACGCAGACGCCTATTACAAGCGCTGGCAAACAGGCGCAGACACCCATCTCATCGACCTCGCATCCATGGCCCGCGTGCTGTGGCTCGTTGCGGAACGTGAAACTGAGATTGGACGCGAGTTTTGGAAAAGAATGGATGCCCCGGCAAGCTAAGGTCGTAGCAACAATCTGCAAAAGCCCCCAAAGGAAGAACTGAATCGTGAGGGCGGCAGTGTGGCGAGGTATCTATTACAGGACTTCAGAACTCGTCACTGCCTCGTCACCTTCAGCCAGCTGAACCAGCTCCCACCAGTCAGCGACACACTGAAGATATGTGCGGCTCCTGTCCGGTTGTCCTGCACCTCCATCCAGCTTCCCGGCAGCAACGTCGCGCTGCACTCCGCTCCGTAGGTGATGCCGGTCACACCGGGGGGGCCGGTGAATTCGATGACATACCAGACTGCAATCCGCGTCACCCAACGCAAGGGCGCTGAAGCGCTGGCCGCTGCGCAGCCCGGCCGTGCTGACCCATACCGGCACATTGCTGTCGGTGCTGCTGTTGTTTCCTAACTGGCCATAATGGTTGTTGCCCCATCCTGCCACGTTGCCGTCTGAGCACAACGCGAGGCTGACACCACCGAGGGTTGAAATGGCAAGCACCGATATTACAAACTTGAATGACCGGTTCCAAATACCGCAACCTGCGGCGCCCCATCCAAATAGTCATTGACTAGGCACCCCTGCGCCACTACATCGTCCCCACCCGAGCCAACAAAGTTTAGTATAAGTTCCCGATGGCCAAAGATCGGGGGCCTCGAAATCAGGCTTTTATCCACGCCGTCCAAGCTTCTATTTGATATTGAAATCTAACGAATTTTCAGGTATTTAGCAACTCATGAAACGCCCTTGTTTTCCTCTCACCTTCGCAGGATTGTGCATCGCGCTCACCGTTGCGTCAATTTCCGCTGCCGACAATTCGCCGCCGACACGTCTGACGATCGACGCGAACGAACAGGGCGCGGCCATATCGCCTCTAC
>JBAXCM010000212.1:0-7714 GCA_037141475.1 Verrucomicrobiota bacterium
GTGCTTGCCGACCTGTCTGCCGGTGGATCATCCCCGAGCGTTTCTCGGGGCTCTGATGGATGAACTCCTGCACGAAGCTGCTCCGGGAATGCGTTTTGCCTTCGAGCGCTTGGCGCGATTGTTGGCAAGGCGGGCAGCGGCGCAGGTGACGCCGAAACTGGCGGAAGTTGAATGGTTGTTGGCTGACTTGTTTGCCTGCGAACTGCCCTATTGTACCCCGGCGGGCCGACCGACGCTCAGTGAGTTTGGCATGAGCGAACTCGAGCGCCGTTTCGGGGGGAACCGCGGGTGAGGAACACGAGGGATCAGTCCGCCATGTAGAGGATGCGGCCGCAATTTTCGCACTGGACGAGTTCTTTACCGGCTTGAGCATTGATGGCGGTGGAGGCGATCACCTTCATGTGGCAGCCACCGCAGCGATTGTCGGCCATGGGGGCGACAGCGAGGCCGAGTTTGGTGCGCATGAGGCGCTCGTAGAGCGGCAGGGCGGAGCCTGGAACCTTGCTGGCGAGATTGGCGCGATCGGCGCTGACTTCGGCGTGTTCGGCCAGCATGCGCTGTTGGCGCTGGGCGATGGAGGCGAGGTCCTCGGCGATGAGTTTTTGGGTGTGGGCCAGAGCTGCCTTGGCGGCTTGGTGGAGTTCCCGACAACGATCGACCGCATCCATGGCCTGCAATTCGAGGGTTTCAAATCCGTCGATCTCCTTCTCGTATCGGGCAATTTCATGGTTGAATGCCTGATACTCGTCGTTCTTACGAGTTTCGAATTGCTGGATTTTGAGCCGTTTGATGGTGGTGCGGCGGGTTTCGGTATCGAGCTCGATTTTCTTCACTTTGAGTTCGGCGGCGAGCAGGGCGTCATGAGCCTTGCTGACTGCTGCCTCATCGCCGGCGAGTTTGGATTTGGCGCGGGCCTCATCGATGGGGAGTTTTTCAAGGTCTTTGGCCAGCGCCAACAGGCGGCGATCACGGTCTTGGAGGATCAACAGGGCACGGACTTCGTCAAGCATGGATATGGCTAGCGGACTGGGCCGCCAAGCACAAGCCTCTAATTGTCGCTGGCCAAGTGTTGCGTGAAGGGAAGCGCAAAGATCTTCGGAAAGCCCCTGAAGGAGGGGAGTGGACGGGCTCCTCACGACAGTGGGATTACTCGTCCTGAGCGTCTTCTTCAGGAGCAGCCGGGGCGTCGGGCATCGGGGCGACGAGTTCGGCAGCACCGCCTGCGCCGAATTGGAGGCGCAGGCCGCCGCCATTGAAGTTGTTGTCGATGTTGAGTTTTTCGAGGCGGGAGCGGACTGCGGGCGGGGCGGCGGCTTTGTCTTGCTCGGTATCCCAGGGGCCGGACCAAGTCACTTTGTTGTCCTTATCCCGGATGGTGGCTTCCTTGCCGCCATCGGCCGATTTCATTTCGACGCTCCCTTGGTCATCTGCCATCCGAAAGATGGCACTGCCTTGAATTTGCACGCCACCACCGGGAACCACTTGCAGACCGCCGGGCACCACCATGCCATTGTTTTTCATGGCATCGGCCATGCGTTTTTGCATTTCCTTCATTGCATCGCCCATCTTTGGCAGGTTATTGCCTGGGATCGCTTGAGGAATCGCGGCACCGTTTTGCATGGCGCGAAGCTGGCGCTCGATGGCCTCGCGGATGCCCTTGGCTTGTTCCTGTGGCATGCCGTTGAGCATCAAAGTATCCAATCCTTGGGGGGCTGCAGCCACGCCGCCGCGATCCGGGCGGGCGGCAAGAGTGATGGATTTGGTGGCGGGCTTGCCTTGGTGGATGAGATCAACGGTGATTTCATCGCCCGTCTTGTGGCTCTGAATCTCTTTGATCAGATCGTCGTGTGAACCAACTGCTTGGCCGCCGATGCGGGTGATGACGTCGTGCTCCGCGAGACCGGCCTTGGCACCGGGCCCCTCCGGATCAAGCGCGCGGATCACAATGCCCTCACCCGCTTTGAGGCCAAGGTGAGCGGCAAGTACGTCGGGCACATCCCAGCTGCCAATGCCCAAATAGGGGGTGGCTTGGGCGGCAGCAGGTGCAGCCGCATGCTCGGCTGGGGCAGCGGGGGCTTCGACGGTTGGAGGCGGCGGTGTGTTGTCTGCGGGCGGCTCGATGGCTACGGCTTGAGGAGCTAGCAGGGCGGCGAAGGCAGCGGGGATGAACGGATAGATGTTGGCTTTCATGGCATTCATACTAGAAGCGTAGTAGTTGCGCGGATTGTCTAAAAAAACCGCTTCAGTCGATTTTTTCCGGGACGAGGATATATTCGACGCGGGGTTTTTCGTATTCGATTTGCTGGCCCTCGGGGTTGACGAGGGTAAAGCGGTCCCAATAGATGGCTTTGACGACGCGTTGGGCTTGGTTTTGCGCCTGCCAAAGGACGCCGACATCACTGGCCTGACTGAGGCCGGTATGGAATGTGGCGGGGGCAAAATTTTGGTTGGCTGGGGCGATGGGAGATGTGGAGGGTGCTTGCGGCTGGGGCGGCAGATGTGAAGGTGGGGATGAGGCGGTGGTGTGAGAGCCCTTGTCTGGGATGAAGAGGGCGGCGGCGGCACCGAGGATGGCGACTGCGGCGGCGGCCGCGAGCATTGGCCTGTGGTTGTGGCGGCGGATATCGGTAGCCGAGGGCTTTTTTGGGAAATCGACGATGCGCGAGGACTCGGAGGTGGCGCTACGGGCGGCTTCCAAGGAAGCCAAGAGGCCAGGCGGGAGGGCTGCGGGTTGGATGTTGCGCAGCGAGGTTTCAAAAAGCGCTTCAGCTGGGGTCAAGGATGGGGACACCGCCGAGGTGCATTCATTGAGCCGTGCCAGCAAACGCGCGTCGAGGGCTGCGGGGTGCAATCCTGCGAGGGTGGCTTCGAGTGCTTGGAATTCGTCAGACATGGGGGGATTAGATGGAGAGGTCGCCGCGGCGGCGGGCACCGCCTAGCTGGCGTTTGAGTGCTTCGAGACCATAGCGATACCGGGAGGCGGCTGTGTTTTGAGAAATTCCCAGAATTTCGCCGATTTCTGCAAACGTCTGTTCCCCCCAGATTTTCATGACGATGACTTCGGCGAATTTCGGTGGCAGTTCTTTGAGGCTGGCTTCAAGTTGGTTGCGGGTTTCGTCGCCTGAGGAATCGGTTTCAAACCAAGGGTGGAATGCCTCTGCCAGATCCGCTTCTTGATCGGCGATAACGCTTTCCTCACGGCGCTTGCGGCGGTCATCGCGGCGGCTCAGATCGATGGAGAGGCGGCGGATGGTGGTGTAGAGGTAGGGCATCCAGAACTCGCTGCCGCCGACAAAGTCACCGGAATTGAGTTTTTCGACAAGTTTGACCAAGGCGTCTTGCAAGACGTCTTGGGCGTCCTCGTGGGAGCGGGTTTGCTGGCGGGCAAAGAGCAGCAGTTTTGGGCCCTGGGCCACTAGCCAGTCATGCCAAGCCGCGGAAGAGGGGACAACCCCGGGGGCGGAGTGTGACGGTGGGAGGTCAGGTGGAATCTGCATAGGTCGGCGGGGTGAGTCGAACGAATGATACGGTTCGTTTGAGCAAGAGGTTGAAATTTTTTCAACATTTTCAAGTGGACGGGATCGGGTGGGGAGGGGGCGCTGCAGGCACCTGCTGGGGGCGCTCCTCCCAGCCGCCCAGTTGGGAGACACGGGCAAAATGGTGGGCGGCGACCGGGTGGATGGAGAGGCGGCTGCCGCGTTGGCATACGGTCATGGCGGAGAGTTCAGAATCGGCTTTAAGCGCGGCAAGGGTGAGCATGCGCGGCAGAGTGGCGATGTACTCGAAGTCCACCAGCCACCAGCGCGGGTTCCCGGTCGTGGCTTTGGGGTCGAAGTACTCGCTGGCGGCGTCGAACTGGGTGGGATCCGGGTAGGGCTGGCTGCAGACGCGGGTGATGCCGACGATACCGGGCGGGTTGGCATTGGAATGATAGAACAGGGCGAGTTCGTCGGGTTGCATGACTTTCCACATGAAATTGCGGGCTTGATAATTGCGCACGCCGCTCCACGGTTCGCGGCGGACCCGGGCGAGGTCGGCGATGGAAAATACCTCGGGTTCGGATTTGATCAACCAGTGGGGCATGCCAAAAACACAAGCCCAACATCCGGCAAGACTCAAGACAGAAGACCGCGCCAGGTCATAAAAGACCGGGTTAGCCGCTCGAGCGGGCAAACCGCACCAAGGGTCGCAGTTTCGCAGGACGAGGGGGGTATGGCGGCTCCGGCCATCCGTGGCATCCTGCCCTAACCCTTGATTCAGCGAGTCATCGGATCGAAAAAGGGCGAATTTCCGGTTTGCCACGGGTTGGCTGTTTTGCCTAGCATGGTGCCTCAACCCAACCACAGCCATGTCAGCCGTTCCCACGTTAGAGCAAAATGATGATCCGCAAGTCCAGCATTTGGTAGCCGCCATTGCCAATCAATTTGCGGTGCAGGGGGAGTTTGTAAGCGGCGGGAAAATTGATAGCGGGCACATCAATTCCACCTATAGCGCCACCCTCCGCCAGGCCGATGGATCGCTGCGGCGCTACATCCTCCAATTGATCAACTGCAATGTATTCAAGGATCCATTTGCGCTAATGCAAAACGTGGAGAGCGTAACCCGCCACATCAACGACAAGGTGTTGCGCGTTAAGAAGGACCTCGGAGGCCAGACACTGAACCTTTTTCCGGCTCGCAACGGCGGGGCTTGGGTCGAGGATTCTGACGGCGGCGTCTGGCGCTGTTACAATTTCATCGAAGGCTGCGTCACTTACGATGTCGTCGAAAATACCCGCCAGGCCTATCAGGCGGCCCGCGCATTCGGCTCATTCCAAGATCTGGTCAGCGACTTGGATGCATCGACGTTGCGCGAAACCATTCCTGATTTTCATCACACCCGCAAGCGCTTCGAGCGTCTGATGGCCGTGGCAGCCGACGATCCCTGCGGCCGCCTTGCCACCGTGCGTCCCGAGTTCGACTTTGCCTGCCAACGAGAGGGTCTAACGAGCGTATTGCTAGACGGCATCGCCGCCGGCCATCTTCCCCTACGCGTCACTCACAACGACACGAAGATCAACAACGTGATGATTGATTCGGCAACCGACGAGGCGGTATGCGTGATCGACTTGGACACGGTGATGCCGGGCTTGGCGCTTTACGACTTTGGCGATTTGGTTCGAACGGCGACCAGTCCGGCGGCTGAAGATGAGACGGATTTGACCAAAGTACAAATGCGCATGCCGATGTTTGAGGCTCTCGTCGAAGGGTATCTGGAATCGGCTGGTTCATTTATTAACGAGGCCGAAATTGAACATCTGGCGTTCTCTGGAAAGTTGATCACTCTGGAAATTGGGATTCGCTTCCTAACAGATCATATTGAGGGCGACGTGTATTTCAAGACCCATCGGCCCAATCACAATCTCGATCGATGCCGCACTCAGTTCAAGCTCGTGGAGCGCATCGAAGCCCTTGAGGAGGAGATGAACGCCTTTGTCAGAAAGGTGAGCAAGGGGCGGCGCTAAGGAGCCGAGCGACAATCGGTATCAGATGCTTTGCCACTGATATTATTGTGCGGAAACTTTTCACCGCGCTCCGGTCAGAATGTTGGTTCTATCAACGGTCTTCAGCAGTCAGGCAAATTCCTCGCATTACACCTCCGTCATGAAGTGTTAGCCTGTCCTTGCCAAGTGCTTAGCGCGTGGGCCATGGCGCGGATGTTGGTTGCTGGCATGCCAGGACTTACGCCTCCGCCGACTGAAAGGATGAGCGGATGGCCGGCTGCCTGGCGCAGGACGTCCAGCGTTGCTTGTTGGACATGTTCCGGCGTGCCGCGCACACCCACCTCCAATGGAGGGACGTTGCCCATGAGCGTCATGCGGCCGCCAAGACGCATAACTGCGCTGGCCACGCTGGTTTGTTTGCCCCAGTTGAGCACGTCAAATCCAGTGTCCGGCAACCGTTCGAGGCAGGACTCCACACCCGCATCGTTGTGATAGACCTTGACCCAGTCGTTAGGAAAGGCGTCGCAAATGCGTTTGAGAAACGGATGGGCGAATTGTTCGTAATCGTCCGGGCCGATCATGCCGACGATATCGTCGAGCACGAGGATTCCTTCGACGCAAGGGCCGATGGCGGCGGCCTGCGCCTTGAGCCAGTCAATAGTCAGTGTGGTGCAAACGTCGATGAGTTGGAGAGCACGTTGAGGCTCATCCATCATGTCCATCATCAACTGGGTAACTCCGCGGAAAAATGAAGCGGTGCACAGCGGGCCGCGTGCTGCTACTACTGGAATCGTATAACCGGCGTCGAAGATGCGTTGCTTCATTGCGGCGTAGCGATGCAGGATCAGCGGGCAGAAGCCGTCGCTGGTGGGATCGGGCGGGGTGAGTTGGTCGAGGTCCTCGAGGTGCAATGGCAAGTGTTCCTCGCTGGGTGTTTGGTGGGGCCAGAAGCGGACGCGCACGCCCAGCGCTGAGGGTTCTGCGGCCATGCCGATCTCCGCCCACCACGAGGGGAAGAAAATCACTTCGGGAAATTCCTCGATGACCCTGCGGTGGGCATCGAACCAAACATCCGAGTTAAAGTAGTAGTCGTTATGGGTGATGCCGAGGTGGCCGGGCAGCCACGGGCTATCAACGATGAGGGCGAGCGGCACGCTTGCGCCGGGCAGGCGTTTGGCCGCTGTCTTGAAGAGTTGCCATTGGTCAGGGCGCATGGAAAGGTCGGGAGCGGATCAGCGGCTCATGCGGTAGGCCTCAATGATGGTGTGGCATTTGGTGAGCATGTTAGGCTCCTCCCACTCAGGCAATTTTCCATCTGCCAGATACTTCAAATATTTGGCTGTTACTTGGGCGAAGTGGGCCTCGTGGCCGATTTTGAAGGTGTCGGGAACGACGATTTCCCAGGCGGAGGCGGCCGGTTTGATGGTGAGGCCTGGATAGAGGGATTGCAGTTTTGTGATGGCGGAGAGCAGGGATTTTTCGAAGTTGGGGGCAGTTGCCGGGCCGGAATTTTCGACGTAGAGCACGGGTTTGTAGCTTTGCTCCTTGCCCTGGCGGATGATCAGATTGGCGGAGCTGCCGCGCATGATGGAATAGTGGGTGTCGCCCCCGCCCTCGGGAGCTTCGAAGTTCCAAGTCACCGACACCTTGGCATGCACGCCGCGCAGGGTGTAGCTGAACTCGCCATTGCCATATACCTCCAATTCGCCGCCAGCAGTCACCCTGCTTTTGTTGAATGCAGGAAATCCCTTGAGCCCGGTGGATTTTTCAAATTGTGCGGCACTCACCTTGGTGGTCCAGCGCCGCGCGGCAAGCACCTTGACATCGGCAGGCGTTAGAATTTGTTCTGGGAACGCTTCCCATTGCACCAAGTCCACCAGATGAGTGGTCACATCGACAATGCCTTCGCCCTGTTGGGTGACGTCGAAGAACCAAGGCGGGCGTTGGAGGGGTTTGCCGGAGACGGTCTTGCAGTAATGGTGGACGCTTTCCTTGGTGATTGCCGGTTGTTCGGCGCTACCCGTTAGTAAAGTGCCGAAGACCTCCGGCATGCGGGAGAGTTCGCGCTGCAGGATGGTGGTCGTCTCAGGCCGCTCCGTCATGATATCATACAACAACAGACCACGCTTTTTTGCCTCGGCAAACGCCAGCTCGATTTTTGCCAAATCCGCCGGCACGATGACCATCGGCTTGTCGCCCAAGACGTTGTAGCCGGCGTGAATGGAGCGCAGG
>JBAXCM010000213.1:0-7708 GCA_037141475.1 Verrucomicrobiota bacterium
GTCCGCTTTGGCGCAACTGGCCGCTGGCTCGGCTTTAGCGCCGTCGCCCTCCCGCTGGTGGCCGCACTCGTCCAAGCTCTGCGGGCCGGATTCAGGCAAATGGACGACGCGGCCCTAGCCCGCCGCATCGAAACAAGCACCGGCCGCAGCGATAATGCCCTCGTCAACGCGGTGCAACTCGACCGCTCGTTGGATGCGGCCTCACCGTGGCGCGCAATTTTGCTGGGCGAGCTGGCCGGTCTGTGGCGGGGCATCGCCTGGCAGCGAGTGTACGATTGGCGTGTGCTATGGCGGTGGGCAACGGCTGCTGGAGGAATTTTTTTGCTAGGCATGGCGTTGTTTGCATGGCGGCCCAACGAATTTCGCCAGCGGGTGGGGCGGGTGTTGCTTCCGGCGAGTGAAATTGCGCCGATCACCCGCACCCGGGTGGTGGCCGTGATGCCGGGGGACGAGGTGGTGAGTCGAGGCACGCTGCTGACGATGCAGGTGACTCTAGCGGGCATGGTGCCGACCGAGGTTTGGTTGGTGGTGGCCAAGGCGGATGGCAGCATCGATCGTCTTGCTGCGAAACGGGTGGCAGAAGGGATGACGTGGGCGGTGGATTGCAAGTGGTCGGATTCCGGTCGCTATTGGTTCGAAGCCGGTGATGCGCGCTCGTTTGAGCGGCACATCGATGTCCAAGCACCGGCCAAAGTGCTGGCCCGCCAACTCACGATTGTGCCACCGGCCTACACTCGCTTGCCAAGCGTCCGGGTGCCCGATGGCAAGGGGTGGCCCGCCATTCCGGAGGGGTCCGAGGTGACCCTCGAGTGGACGTTTGACCGTGGCGTAAAGGCATTGTCGGTGGACGATGGTGCCGCTAAGACGAGTCCGGCAGAAAAACCAGAGTTCTGGAAACTCACTGGCCGACCGGCCCTCAACCGGCCGTGGAGCACTCATTGGAGCGATGTTTCCGGCCTGAGTGACCAGGCGAAGGTGACCTTCAACCTCAAGCCCGATGAGGCACCGAGGGTGCGTTTGATCCAACCAACGGGCGAGGAGGAAGTGCTACTCACCCGTGATGCCGCGTTGCATCTTTCATTCGAGGCCAGCGACGATTACGGATTGGCGGAAGTCGCCGTGTTCCGTGGCAGCCCGGAAAAACCCGACGGACGGGTCATCGAAACTTGGAAACCCGGCACTCTTTCATTCAAACAAGCGATCGACATCCAGTTGTCGCGCTGGCTCGCCAAGGAGGAATGTGAAGCGTGGTTCTGCGTTGCCGCCCGCGATGGCAACGACGTCACCGGTCCCGGCCGCACCCTCTCACGCATGTTGGTGGTACGCATTGTCACCCCGGACGAGTTGCGCCGAGCCACAGAAACCCGCCAGGGTGCGGCGTTAGGCAGCCTTGACGACCTGCTCCACCTCCAACAAACGAATCTCGACGCCACCCGCGCCCTCCTTCATGCCAGCGATCGCGCCGCTGACGGGGCGGTTGCGACATTGGCCGAACGCCAAGTGCAAATCGAGCAGGCCGCCGCCAAGTTGGTGGCCGCCACTCCGGCCGGATCCGTGGCTTGGCGCGAGGTGCTTGCTGCTTTGTTAGCCCAGGAGCTGCCGCAAGCACAGTTGGCGTTGCGCGAGGCGGTGACGGCTAAGACCACGGCCCGCCGCAGCCCGCTGGCCAAGGCCGAGGCACTCGAGACGGCAATTTTAGCCCGCTTGAAGAGCCTGCCGGCGGACCTTCGCGACGAGGCCGCCGGTGCAGCGGTGCGCGACCTCATCGGCCGCGTCGAATCCTTGTTTACCCGCCAAAAAGCTCTCCACTCACGCACCATCAAAGCCGTCAAAGGCGAGGGCGCCGCCATCGCCAGCGATCAGGATAACCTCGCCGATGAGTCGAGAAACGTGCGCCAAGCCCTGGCCGATGGTGCCCACAACGCATCTCTGGGCGACGCAGCTTTCCGGATGGTGTTAGAAAAGGCGGCATCTCTGATGGGGGAAACCAAAATTTACGAACAAATGATCCGCAGCGCGGAACAAATCGAAGCTGAACATTTTCCCGATGCCTCCGCGCTTTGCAAACAAGTCCTGGTGGACTTGGCGCGGGTGCTCGAACTGTTGAATACCTCACAGCACTCGACTGCGGGTGACAAGGCCGACTCGTTGAAAGAAACCGCCGCCGATATCCACGAAAAACTCGAAGCCCTCGTCGAACAACAACGTGCCGTGGTCGAAAAAAGTAAGGCGCTGGCCGCCAAAGACCAGTTCAGTCCCGAGGACGTCGCTGAGGCCAAGGAGCTGGCAGCCAAAAAGGAAGAAATTGCCAAGTTGATCGAGCAAATGCTCACCGATGCCCACGCCTTCCCCGACCTTCGCCCGATGAATGAATTGCGCGAGGAACTCACCAAAATCTTTGAAGACGTCATCCAACAAGATACCGCGCAGGCCGCCGCCGGTGAGTTGAAGCCTAGCGAAATAGCCGTCCAAAAAGAAGAGAGCCTCCTATCAGATCTGGAAAAAGCCGCTAAAACAGCGGCCGATATGGAAATGTGGCTGCCTGATAAAAACGAAACCACCAAGTGGCTGATGGAGAATTTTGATTTGTCCGAAATGCCCGAAATCCCCAACCTGCCGCTGCCAGATGCCTTCACAGACTTAGTCGGCGATTTGCTCAAGGAACAAGAGGGCCTCGCAGAACAAGTCCAGGATGCTGCGTCTAACAATGCGTTCGCCGTCAACCCCGCCAATGGCTGGGAAGTCGCCGATGGACCGATGCCCGGCTTCAATGCCCAAGGCAAGAGCGGCAATACCCCGCCTAACAAGAATGAGCAGACCGGCCGTTCCAGCGGCGGCCGCGAAGGCATGTCCAGCGGCGAAATGGTTAACCAGCGCGCCGATCACTTGGAGGGCAGTTCCATCGACGCGCGGCGCACTAACGATCCGATGCAAAAAGGCCAGGTGCAGGACGACGGCCCGCCTGCTGATGCCAAGGCCACGGGCGGAGGCAAGGCCGGTGGGGCGAGCCAGCGTGCAGGCATGACCGGCGAGGCGCCGCTGCGTGCGGTTAACTCGCCGGACCGGATCCTCAACAACGCTCTGGCGGCTGAGCAGGCGCTGTTAGCACAGCAGACGGCCAAGAGTTATGCCACGGCGCGTTTGTTCTATCTGCGCAGCGGGGCCATGCCGGAGGTCGCTAAACTGATGGATGAATCGCGCGATGCCCTCAAGAGTGGTCGCCTAGCCGATTACGAGGCTCTGCACCGGCGCATTGTGGCGGGCTTGCGCGAACTCGGTGAGGGTGCCACCACCAACGATGTGAAAGTGCTAGGCGGGCCAGCTAGCCGCTTCGTTGGCGAAAAACGTCTGCCCGGTGGTGCCGACGTCGCGGTGCCCGCCGGCTTCCAACAACCGGTCGATGATTACTTCCGTTCCCTCGACACGCCATGAGATGGATGACACTAGGCTCGCTGCCGCTATTGTTATGCAGCTTCCAGGCTGTTCGTGCCGCACCCAAGACCAAGGACACGGGATGGGCAGTCGAGAGCGCTCCCTACCGGGTGGTGCTGCATGCCAATGCGCCGCCCGGCGTCGCTGCCGCTGGCTGGGAAATCCGCCTGCCAGATTTTGAAGCTGGCCGTGCCGATATGCGTGATGTGGTATTGTTAGGGCCGGATCGCAAGGAAATTGCGTTGGACGCGGTGTGGCGCGGCGCGGGCCGATCGTTGCTATTGTTAGCCGAGACCATGCCCGGGGGCGGTGCTGCGGCAACCCTCTACTTCGGTGGCAACGCCCAACGGCGGCAGAGTTCGTGGACGGCACAGCGGAGTTTGTTGCTAGAGACGCGGCGGCTGCCGGAGGGCGCTAACGTCACCACCTACGGCGGTTGGCAGGCGGCTTGGAATAAGTCCCGCGAAGTCGATGGGGCTGCCTTTGTTCCGCTCATTTTCCATGGCGACAATCCTTTCGGCGAGCCGCATCATTTCTTGAGCCGCTACACCGGCCTGTTGCAAACCGGCGACGGCGGGGAACTCAAGTTTTACACTCTATCCGACGATGTTTCCTATGTGATGATCGACGGCCACCCGGCCATCCAATGGCAGTCTAATAATCCTCCGCCGCTCGCCCCGGAAAAAGTGCCAACCGCCAAGGTGCGAGTCCCCAAGGGCACGGCGAAGGTCGAATATTTTCATGCGGTCGCCGATCCGCCAGCTGCGATGGTGCTGGGCTGGGAACAAGCGGGAAAACTAGGAAACGTGCCACCTGAAGCCTGGGTGCATCCGGGCAACGTGAGTGCCGGGCCCATCGAAGGCCGCGACGGCACGCCGGTGCCGCTCGGCACGCTCAGCGCCGAGCGTTACCTCGGCTATGGCGGCGAGTGGTACGTCATTGTCAAGGGCAGTGTCGCCAAGTTAGGCGAGGGCTGGGAAGTCGAGTGGGTATGGCAGGATGGCCAAAGGCCACTGGATCAAGGGCCCGACGTCCGCCGTCTGTGGATGAGTCTCGACCCGCTGAGGGTGACGCTGCGATTGCGCAACGGCCAGCGAGTCATTGAGGGCCGCAGTGTGCTGGTGATCCCTCACAACATGGAGGCATCTTCTATCAATAATGAGCAACAACTTGCGGAAGTTATAGGTTTGTTAGCCAAGGAAGATCCTGGCACGTTGCCTGAATCAGCGCGCCGCGCCGGCTTCGTGCTGGCAGCCGCATTTCAGCCGGCGGCGATGGCGGCACGCTGGGCAGAGGCATGGCTGGCGGTGGCCAAACCAGCTGGTGAGCCATGGGTCACTGCCATGACCACAGTCATCCGGGAAACCGCCAAGAAGGATCCCAAGGCCGCCCTCGAAAGACTCGCGAATCTATCCAAGCCGGCGGCCGATGCCATTGGCAGGACGGGGAAGTTGCTAGAATTAGACTTGCTCGTGTTCGGGCTCAAGGATGCGGCGCTGTTTGGTTTGGTTGAGCGATTGCGCAAGAGTGGCGACAAGTCGCTCGCAGCGATGGCGCTGATCCGCTTGGGAGACTATCAACTTCTGAACGGTCGCCTTGAGGAGGCGGCACGTTGTTTTGCCGAGGCGGTGCCCGGGCGTGAGTCTGCGGCAGGCAAGGCACCGGTGATTGACCGCGCCCATTCCTTGGCCATCGAGGATTTGGTCAACGGCAATCATCTCGACGAGGCCCGCGTCAAACTCGACGAGTGGGAACTCCAACGACCCGCAGCCAAACTCGAGGGCGACCAATTATTGTGGCGTGCCCGTGTGATGTTTCTGGCCGGCGAGTGGCAGCGTGCCTTGTTGGATCTGCAAACCAGCCTCAAGGTGCGGCCCGGTTCGCCTGAGGAAATCGACGTGCGCTTTTGGCAAGCCAGAGCGCTTTTTGAGTTGGGCCGCAAAGACGAAGCCCGCAACATTTGGAATGCACTGGTGAAGGATTATCCGAAACACGAACGCGCCGAAGCGGCTAAACTATGGACAGCAAAACCTTGAGCACCTGGCCGTGTGTCGGGGAGCGCCGACCTCCCGCCGGCAGAGTTTGGCATCCTGCCGAACCCTCGTCCGCCAACGCAGCGCCAGCTCAACGCCTATCCCCAGCCCGCTTGCCATCTCCCAACCCTAGCACCCCGCCAGCATGGACAAACACGCACCAATTGCCGCGTCGTCTGCCGTGCCCTCTCTTGACTTCGCCGGGGAATCCGCAAAGATCGCCGATGTGACCTGTCGCGCCTTTGCCAATATGACCCAAATCACGATCCCTGCGGTGGGGGCATCGTCACAAATTGGCGATCCTTCGACCTGCCAAATGCTCACAAACTTTATTTTGTTCTTACGAACAGCATGGAGTAGATTTCCCTCATGAAACCGCCGACAGACCTGCAAATCCCTCTGATTCCAGAAACGGCCGTGCTTCCTACCGCGCTTGAATTCTTCCCGCGCTTCCGTTACATGGGCAGCAAGTTCCGTTTGCTTCCGTGGATTCATGAGACTTTTCAGAATCTCAATTTTGAAACGGCGACGGATGCCTTTTCCGGTTCAGGCGTCGTGTCCTTCCTATTGAAAGCCATGGGCAAGCGGGTGCGGGCAAACGATTCTCTCGCATTTCCATCCGTCCTGACCGCCGCAACCGTCGCCAACAGTGCCACAAGGCTGGATGCCGCCGATGTGGAATTTCTGCTCACCTCCAAGGCCCGGACCTCCGCTGAATGCTTTATCCGCCGAACCTTCGACGGCATCTTCTACACCCCGGCCGAACTTTCGTTCCTCGACGACCTCTGGGCCGGCATCCGTGAAATCGATTCGCCATTCAAGCGCTCCGTTGCCCTTGCCGCGATTCTGCGCTCAGCCATTAAACGGCAACCTCGTGGTCTTTTTACCGTCAGTGATCCGACGCGCTACCAAGACGGCCGCCGCGACCTCCAGATCACCCTGCGGGAACACTTCATCGAGCAGGTGGCGTCCTACAACGCTGCAGTATTCAGCAATGGCAAGCGCAACTCTTGCACTTGCGGGGATGTTTCTGAGCTGAAAGCGGGCAGCGATCTGGTGTACCTGGACCCGCCTTACGTTCCCCTAGCGGATGATAACTGTTACATCAAACGCTACCACTTCCACCTCGTATCTACACGAAATCAATGGCGGATCAATTATTGGCCGATCTGCAATCACTAAAGCGGAGTCATCGCCTTTGACATTTTTAGCGATTTCCGTGTCTTTTATGCCTTGAACAATCCATATGAAAATAATCGGCTATTTCCAGAGCCAATGGCTGATGATAAGCTCTCATCCAAAGCATGCCAATAATATGTGTGATCCGTGGTCAATCACGCTGGCTAGGGCAACCTTGCGCTTTAGCAGTACGCCTCTCATTTTACTAGCTGTATTCTTAACATTCCTCCCCAGCCCCGCCCAAGCCGACGGCCCCGGCCGCATCTATACCCAACCCCTAACCACCGATACCGGCTCCATCGCCGCCAAGGTGAAAGGCGCAACTCTGACCCACGCACTCGCCGTTGAGCGCGACCGATCCCGCGTCTATCTGGCAGCGCTGGATCCCGACGGAGCTGGCTTCCGATTTGTCAATTTGCCGGTGGGCCGTTTCGATCTGGTGCTCGTCACCAAAGACCACCGTGTTCTCGAAGGACTCGCCCTCGGTGCCGATCCAACGATCTCGCCGGAGCGCGCCAAACACCTTGACGATGGCGTCGCCAAGGCGGATTCCTTTTTCAACCGTCGCATTCTCCACCGCTGCGGCGTCGCCGACGGCGTGGCGCTGGTGTTTGTCGAGCGATTGCGCGACCGTCAGATCCTGCGGGGGTCCGGCGAGGACCTCAACGCCGGGCTTCGCCGCTTGGAACTCATTGAGTTGCACGAGGCCGACGACGAGTGGCAAATGTTGCGCACCCGCCATATCTATCGGGAAGAGACACCCCGCCAACCAGACATCCCGTTTCTCAGTCATCGCCACCTCCCAACCCTCGGCGGCCTGCGCATCGCCACCACACCCCGCGACCTCGGAATCCTCGACCTATCACAACCATGAACACCCCCAAATGTTTGAGAATCATCGCCGGCAAATACAAGGATGTACGCATCCCTCTGATATCCCCGCCCGTTACCATCGGTCGTTCAGACGACAATCGCGTCGTCCTCTCGCCGGAAACCGCAGCCTCGCGCCATCATGCCGAGTTTAGCGAAGATGACGGCTCCTGGGCCGTGCGCGACCTTGGCAG
>JBAXCM010000214.1:0-7696 GCA_037141475.1 Verrucomicrobiota bacterium
GCGCAGAAATGTTGAAAATTTGCGAGTCTAGGATTGCCAAAACGCATCTTCCGACTAGGAATGCGCCCCCGCCACGCCTTGCTGGCGTGTCAATCCGTACCCCATTCACCGCATGAAAGACCTCACCAAATACCGCAACATCGGCATTTTCGCCCACGTTGATGCGGGCAAGACGACGACCACTGAACGCATTCTCAAGCTCACCGGAAAGATTCACAAGATGGGTGAGGTCCATGACGGAGCTGCCACCACCGACTTCATGGAGCAAGAGCAGGAACGGGGAATCACCATCCAATCGGCTGCCACCACCTGCTTTTGGAGGGATTACCAATTCAACATCATCGACACCCCGGGCCACGTGGATTTCACCATCGAGGTGTACCGCTCGCTCAAGGTGCTTGACGGTGGAGTTGGGGTCTTCTGTGCTTCGGGTGGCGTCGAGCCCCAAAGTGAAACCAACTGGCGCTATGCCACGGACTCACACGTTTCCCGGATCATTTACGTCAATAAGATGGACCGAGTCGGCGCGGATTACTACCGCGTGGTGAACCAAGTCCAAACCATCCTCGGTTCCAAGCCGCTGGTGATGGTGCTGCCCATCGGGGTGGAAAACACCTTCGTTGGGGTCGTGGATCTGCTCACCCGCAAATCCTATATCTGGGATGAATCCGGCCTGCCGGACAATTTTACCGTCGGTGACGTGCCTGCGGATATGCTTGACAAGGTCGAGGAATACCGGGCGATGCTCGTCGAAACCGCTATCGAGCAGGACGACGAGGTCATGGAAAAATACCTCGACGGCCACCAGCCCGATATCGACACCCTCAAGCGCTGCATCCGCGAAGGCACCATTAAGATGGATTTCTTCCCGACCTATTGCGGCTCGTCCTTCAAAAATAAAGGGGTCCAGAACATCCTCGACGCGGTCGTGGAATACCTCCCCTGCCCTACCGAAGTGCGGCCACAACCGGAAGTGGACCTCGAAGGCCACCCGACCGGCGAGTATGCCTACGTCGATGTGACGAAGCCATTCCGCGCCTTGGCCTTCAAGATCATGGACGACAAGTTTGGTGCATTGACGTTCACCCGGATCTACTCCGGTGTGCTCAAAAAGGGTACGACCGTCCTCAATACCTTCACCGGCAAGACCGAGCGGGTCGGTCGCATGGTGGAGATGCACGCCAACGACCGCACCGAGATCGACGTCGCCCAAGCTGGCGATATCATTGCCATCGTCGGCATGAAAAACGTCCAAACCGGCCACACGCTGTGCGATGTGGACCACCCCGCCACACTCGAACCGATGGTATTCCCTGAGCCGGTTATTTCCATCGCAGTGGCTGCCAAGGATCGGGCCAACGCCGAAAAACTCGGCATCGCCATCAGCAAAATGGTCAAGGAAGACCCGTCGTTCCACGTCGAGACCGATGAAGAGACCAACGAGTTGATCCTCAAAGGCATGGGCGAGTTGCACCTCGATATCAAAATTGACATTCTCAAGCGCACCCACAAGGTCGAGGTGAATGTCGGAGCCCCTCAGGTGGCCTATCGCGAAACCATCACCAAGGCCGTCAAGGACAGCTACACTCACAAAAAGCAATCCGGTGGCTCCGGCCAGTTTGCCAAAATCGAGTACACGATCGAACCGCTCGAACCCGGATCCGGCTTCGTTTTCGAAAGCGCCGTGGTCGGTGGCAATGTCCCCAAAGAATACATTCCCGCAGTCGAAAAAGGCTTCCGTACCTCCATCTTCAAAGGACCGTTGGCCGGCTACCCCTGCCTCGACTTCAAAGTCACCCTCACCGACGGCGGATTCCACGCGGTTGACTCGTCATCCATCGCCTTCGAAATTGCTGCTAAGGCCGCCTATCGCCAGACGATGCAAAAGGCCGCCCCGCACATCCTTGAGCCGATCATGAAAATCGACGTCTTCACCCCTGAAGCCCACGTGGGTGACGTCATTGGCGACCTCAACCGCCGCCGGGGCATGATCAAGAGCCAGGACACGGTGTACCACGGGGTGCGGGTCAAGGCGGAAGCGCCGTTGAGTTCCATGTTCGGCTACATCGGCGATCTGCGCACGATGACCTCCGGGCGTGGCCAGTTCTCGATGGAGTTCCTGCAATACTCGCCCTGCCCGCGCAACATCGCCGAGGAAGTCATCGCCGCCGCCAAGGCCCGCGAAGAAGCCCTCCGCAAGTAAGCGCTCGGGGTCGATCCGAAATCGAGCCGTAGGGTTTGCAGCAAGCTCATGAGCATGACCCGCAGGTCCCCGCTCCACTTCGACCGGCTGCCGTAGTCGTTTATTCTCGAAACGGCGGCGGTCGGTGCTGCACCCATGGCTCAATGTTCGACCTTGCTTTCGACATCGGGGCGAGCAAATCGAAAACCCTAACTGTCGACTTTGGGCGAACGAGTCATGCTTCTAGCAAAGAGGTGGAACACCCGCTCGTTCATCAGGATTAGAAACCAAATGGAAATCAATCCACCGGCCGTGGAGACCAGCTTTTCGCGGTAGCTTACAGCGCTGAGTTCAATGCCTAGCAGGGTGTTTAACAGATTCATGTGGGATGGCTTCAAAGAAGATCGTCCCCGCTGTGGTTCCCAAGATTCATGGGGTGGATAAATCGAATCAAACTAAACCCCGGCTCACTTGAACAACTCCGAGAAGAACGCCAGGGCCGCCACCCACGATCTGCGGTCGGCCGACTCGTTGTAGGCCGCTCCCTTGCTATTGTCGTTGCCCGCCTCCCTCTGGGTGAATGAATGGACCGCCCCGCCGTAGAGAACCATCTGCCAGTCCGCCTTTGCGGCTATGAATTCCTTCTCAAACGCGGCGACTTGTTCGGCAGGCGCAAAGGGATCAAGCGCGCCGTGAAGCACCAAAACCTTAGCCTTGGCCATTCCAGTTGCCGCCTCAAATCCCGGTCCGGCGTCCAAGCCACCATGGAACGAAACCACGCCTGAAATGTCTGCTCCTGCCCGCGCCAGTTCGAGCACACCAGTCCCACCGAAGCAATAACCGATGGCCGCCACCTTCGACGCTTCCGTGCGCACGTCGGCCTTCAGCCAATCCAGCGCCGCCGCAAGCCGCGCCCGGTAGAGCGCCCGGTCACCCTTGTACTTGCCGGCCTCCTTGCCAGCCTCCGGGGGTTGTGGCCGGATGCCTTGGCCGTAAATGTCAGCGGCGAAAACATTGTAGCCGAGCCCAGCAAGCAAGCGACTGCGGCCCTTCTCATAATCGCCGAGACCTGTCCATTGATGCACGACAAGAATCGCCGGTCGTTTGCCGGTCACCGCGTCATCGTAAACATGGAAGCCTTCCAAGGTAACTCCCCCTTGCTGGTAGATGACGGCTTTTTCCACCAGTGCGGCATGGGTGCCAGTGACGAGAAATGCGGCGAGGAGCAGGGAGCTGAACGATTTCATGGTGCCAGATCTAAAACCCGAAACCGTTTCCCGTCAACCCCGGGTCGCCCCACTTTCAATTTGACCCAGCACCCCGCCCTGTGCATTCGTTTTCGAGGCAGACGAACACGTATATGTCTATGAATGGCCGTCATGAAAGGCGAGGACAGCGATCATCTTGATGGGAGAATTGACCTCCGTGTCATCCGGTGGGACGCCAAGTCGCAGCAACGACCCAAGAAAAAATCCTTCCCTTACTGAAGCAATCCCCTCTCCTCACCTGCAGACGTCTGACTGAGTTGATAGGAATTTCGGATACCGGCATCAAATACAATCTGGACAGACTAATAGCGCAGGGCTTCATCCGGCATCTTGGTCCCACAAAAGCAGGCCATTGGGAAATCCTAAAATGAAAACCATCGATCCGCTCGGGGGCGGCGGTGGCGCCGCCCCCTAACGAACGTCATAAGAACTAACTCAGATATGCCATGGGCTCCGCATTTTTTTGCTGAGAAGCGCGGTGGCTTCGGGGTCGCCGATGATTTCCTGTTTGACGGCATCCCACTTGAGTTTGCGGCCGACGACCGAGGCGATGTAGCCGAGGTGGCCGGGCGTCTGCGAGCGATGAGCAATTTCCACCGGGGTGAGGGTGCGCTTGCGTGACTTGACGGAATCGAGGAATTCTTTGTGGTGGCCTGGGCTGTTGTAGAGTTGGACTTTGAGAGTGCCTGCCTTGTCGAGTTTTTGGATTTCGCGGATCCAATCCTTGTTGGACGCGTCAAGAGTCCCGCGATCAACACGAACCCAACCGTTGGGGCCAATCCATTTGGCACCACCCTTGATTTCTTCGTAGCCGCCAGCAATGACGTACTCGATACTGTTAGGATATTTGCATTCGATGCGGTACTTAGTAGCGGTGTTCCAGACGTCGGTCTTGGCTGGAAATTCGGCGGTCGCCGAAACTTCGAGCGGGCCCACCGCATCGTCCGGACCGCAGCCGAATTCCGGGTTGGCCAGGCCCCAATGGGCGATATCGTTGTGGTGGCCGATCCAGTCCATCAACTGGCCGCCGCCGGTGTTATAGTTCCAGCGCCAGTTTTTGTGGAAGCGGCAGGGGTTAAAGGGCATCATTTGGGAGGGGCCGATCCAACGCTCGTAATCGACACCGGCGGGCGCGGCACCGTTTGGTTTGTCATTGCCGGTGCCGCCAAAATCAGCGTGGCCGGAGGGCAGGCCGACCTCGACGCGGGTGATCTTGCCGAGGTAGCCATTTTGGACAATCTCGGCGGCCCAACGGAACGACGCCTGGGCGCGCTGCCAGGAACCGGTCTGCCAGATGCGCTTGTTCTTGTGCACCGCATTGACCATGGCGATGCCTTCGCTGAGGGTGTGGGAAAGGGGTTTCTCACAAAAAATGTCCTTACCGGCGTTGGCGGCGGCGATGGCCGGAATCGAGTGCCAGTGGTCGGGAGTGCAAATGCACACGGCATCGATGTCCTTGCGGGCCAGCAATTCCTCGAAGTCCTTGTAGCCCTTGCAATCCTTGTTGTTGTAGTGCCCGTTGACCTTGTTGATCGCCTCGTTGAGGTGGCTTTCGTCCACATCGCAAATGGCCACCACCCGGCAGTCGTCCTGACCGAGGAAGGATTGAAGGTTCTCTCCACCCTGCCAACCCACACCGATGCAGCCAATGGTGATTTTTTTCGACGGGGCGTCCGCTCCGAACAAGCGGCCCGGAAGGATGAGCGGAGCGGCGGTGGATGCAGCCAGAAGTTTCAGAACGCTGCGGCGAGTGGTTGTGGTTGGGGTATTCATGGAAGATAACTGTTTGCGTTAGATATTGGCCTCAGGGGCCTCGGTCGGATAAAACGCCTCCGGCTGAGGGGATATTTCACATTTCAGGAATTTTCCTAGGCTCAAGCACGAGCCAGCGGGGTGGGCAATCCTTTACGCGACAAGCGATATTGTGATGAATTTTTGTATCACAAACAGTCATTTTTATCTGAGCCGTCAAGGGATTCCCGAAAATCGGTTCATTTCTGTCTGACAAATTGAGGAGGTCAATTTGAAATTTGAATTTGATCTGACATGAGTTTATCGATCTTGACAAGATCGTCCGGGCGCATAGGAACTCGGCCATGACAAGGATTGAAGTGGCGGGCCTATCAAAGATTTATGAGACACCGGGCGAGTCGCTGCGGGTGCTCGACGGGCTGGACTTGGATGTGGCGGCGGGCGAGGCCGTGTCCATCGTCGGACCATCGGGCAGCGGCAAGACGACCTTGCTCAACCTGCTCGGGGCGCTGGATCGGCCGAGCAGCGGGTCGATTTGCATTGGGGGCGAGGACATTGGTGGGTTGACGGCGGCGGCGGCAGCGGATTTCCGCAACCGATCGCTGGGATTTGTTTTCCAGCAGCATCATCTGCTGCCACAGCTCTCGGTGCTGGAAAACGTGCTGGTGCCGCGACTGGCCGGCAATTGGCAGGAATCGGCGGCGGCGTCCGAGAGCCGGGCGCGGAAATTGCTAGACAAGGTCGGGTTGTCCCACCGGCTCAGTCACCTGCCATGGCAATTGTCCGGCGGCGAAAAACTCCGCACCGGAGTGGCGCGGGCCTTGCTCAACCGACCGCGCCTGCTGCTGGCCGACGAGCCCACCGGTTTGCTAGACCAAGTGGCCACCGACCAAGTGGCCGACCTGCTGCTGCAACTCAACCGCGACGAGGCGGTGACACTGATTGTGGTGACCCACAACGCCGCCCTGGCCTGCAGGATCGGCCGCACGTTCGAACTGGTGCAGGGCAAGCTCAAGGAGGTCACCAGATGAGCGGCCTCTCATTCACCTTGCGAGGCTTGTGGTATTTCCGCGCGTCCTACCTCGGGGTGCTGGCAGGCGCGGCGCTGGGCGCAATGGTCTTATTGGGTGCGATGATGGCAGGCGACTCAGTCAATCAAACCCTCCGCCAAGTGGCCAACGCCCGGCTCGGCAAGGTGGACGCGGTGTTCGCCGGCGGCGACCGGTTTTTCCGCTCGGCACTGGCCGATGATCTAACTGCCCATCATGCTGCGGAGACGGTGGCCCCGGTCCTGATCGTAAAAGCGAGCGTCACCGCCCAGCGCAGCGGCCGGGCGCTGGGCAACGTGCAGGTGGTGGGAGTGGACGGGCGGTTTTGGCATTTGGGGCCGCGCGGATCACTGCACCAAGAGTTCGCCGATAGCGTGGATGCCCCGCAAGAGCAAAATTTTTTCGTCAACGAGGCCCTCGCCCGCAGTTTGGATTTGTTGGCTAACGGAAATCTAATTTCTAACCAAACTCTCGTGCTGCGCTTCGACAAGCCCGGCATGATCGCCCGGGATGCGCCGCTGGCGGGCAAAGCCGCCGAGGTCATTGCCCTCAGCGGGAATGTCGATCGGGTCTGTGACGAGGCGCAATTCGGGCGCTTCAGCCTGGAGACGACGCAGATGCCGCAAGCCACCGTGTTCGTGCCACTCGAGCGCTTGCAACAGACGCTCGGGCTGGCGGCCAAGGCCAACTTGCTGCTGCTGAAGGCCAACCAGGGGCAAAGCCACACTCAGATGTTAGATGAAATCACCCGCAGCTGCACGCTGGCGGATTACGGTCTAACAGTGGCAGAGGTGCCGCTGGCTAACTCGCTGGAGATTCGCAGCTCGCGGATCTTTTTTGACCGCAAGGTGGCCGAGGCGATCCAACAACACTTCCCCGCCACCCAACCGGTCGTCACCTACATGGCTAACTCCATAGCCGCCAATGGCAAGTCCATCCCCTATTCAATGGTCACCGCCGTGGACGCCACAGCCGCCCCGTTCTTTCCCGAAGACAAGAAAGATGGCGCGGTGCTAAACGCTTGGGCGGCCGACGACCTCGCAGCCAAACCGGGTGACGAATTGACCCTCACCTATTACTCGCTGGATGGCGCTAACCGTCTGGTAGAGAGCAACACACGGTTGACGCTCGCTGCGGTGGTTCCTCTAACTGGTCTGGCGGCGGACCCGCGCTGGATGCCTGATTTCCCCGGGGTGGCAAGCGCCGAAAAGACTGCGGATTGGGACGCAGGGGTGCCCATCGACATGAAGCGCATCCGCGACAAGGATGAGGCGTATTGGAACGCCCACCGCGGCACACCCAAGCTTTTCATTCCTTTGCAAACCGGCCGCGAGTTGTTTGCTAACCGCTGGGGCGAATTCACCTCGCTCCGATTGCCCGCATCCGTGGCATCAAACGACCAAGTCACGGCCGGCTTGTTGGAAGCGCTCAATCCGGCGGTGGCA
>JBAXCM010000215.1:0-7681 GCA_037141475.1 Verrucomicrobiota bacterium
GATCCAAACTACACCGGCAGCACCACCGGCACACTTGTGATCGGCCAGGCCACCGGCTTTACCACATGGCGAGACGCGCATTTCACCGCCGCCGAGCAAAGTGCGGGTCTGGCCGACGACACCGCCGATCCCGACGGAGACGGTCTGACAAATTTTGCCGAGTACGCACTGGGTACCGATCCACTGCAATTTACTCCGCCGCTCGTCCCCATTATCGATTCAAATGGTCTTTCCATTACTTTCACCCGTCCCGCCGGTTTGTCAGATGTGACCTACGCCGCCGAGTCCTCCGACGGTCTCGGAACTTGGTCGCCGGTGCCACTTGAAGTGCTGGCAGCCGGGGACATCGAAACCGTGCGGGCCTGCGACCCCCTCAGCACAGGCGATCCCTCGCGCCGCTTCCTACGCTTGCGCTTCGAACGGAAATAGCCTTTCAACTCAGTCGAAGGGCTACTCGCCTATCGGAGCGGCCATTCCGCACAAGCATAACGGCCCTCTTCTGGTGGTCTGGCTACTGCGGGAACACGAGCTTCTCTGTTTTTGATGAGCCGCGGCCGAAGCCGTCGCCCAAGTCCTTGCTCGAGACATAGAGCATCAGGCTGATGAGCATCAACGCAAACGCCGTCTGCACCACTTCAAGCACCCGTGCCTTAACCGGGCGACGGGCAATTTTTTCCAGAATGGCGAGGGTGATGTGACCGCCATCCAGCACCGGCAATGGCAGCATGTTGAGCACCGCCAGATTCACGTTGAAGAGTACCATGAAGGCCAGCAAGCGGCGCCATGCATGTTCGGTTTGCAGAATCGCATACTGGTGCTTGGCAATCCCGATGGGGCCGCTCAAGTGATCGATGCCGATGCTCGAATCCCGCGACACAAGGCGGCTGATAGTCGTCCACATCATCGTGAGGCTGTCGGCCACCTGTTGCAGCGGTCCGGGGTTGATAATCGCTTCATCGATAAAATTGACATCATCAAAGCTCACACCGATCATCGGTCCCTGGCCTGCCGGAGACAGCGGTACCAACGGGGTGATCTTCATTGTTAGATCTGCATGATTGCGCACGACGGCAAACTCGACGGGCTTGAGTTCGGCCTTTTTGATGTGATCGTAGGCAGCGCTGGCATTGATGATTTTCTCGCCGTCGATGGAGACGAGCGTGTCACCGGGTTTGAGCCCGGCGCGGCTGGCGGGGCTGTCCTTGCTGACGCTCATGACGTCAATCCGGATCCCCTTGGGCATGATGCCGACGCGGCGCAATCCGCTGCGTTGGAACCAGTGGCTTTTTGCCGGAATGTCAAATGTGGAGACGAGCTTGAGCGGGGCGGGTTCGCCGGGCCGTTCGACGGTGAATTCAATCTCGCTGCCCTGGCTCAAAATGATGCTTTCTGAAATACTCTCGAGGGTACCGGCATATCCCCGCACCGTCTTGCCGTTGACCGCAATGATTTTGTCCCCGACCAGCAGACCGGCCTTTTGTGCCGGACTGTCCGTCATGACCGTCCCGATCACTTGGGTCGGCACGAAATCATTCGGCTTGCCCACCTTCCACACCACCACCGCGCTGAGCAGCGCCAGCATCAACGAAAACAAGGGCCCCGCAAACGCCACGATGATCTTGTCCAGCGGCGTGACCGGTGGCAACGCCTCAGCCGCCGTGCCGCCGCCTTCAATCGCCTCCATCGGTGCCATTTGCGGCAGTGCGACAAATCCACCCGCCGGGATCCATCCCAGCCCGTATTGCACGCCGTTGATCGTCTTGCTCCAGATCGGCCTGCCAAACCAGATTTGGAAGCGGTCGATTTGAAGGCCGCGCCATTTGCCTGCCAGAAAATGCCCCAGTTCGTGGGTAAAAATGATCACGTTGAAAATCATCACGACGACGAAAATCAACAACGCAACGTGCAAAACTGTGTAAAGGGTGGACATGGGCAACGGGGGAAGGCCAGAACTTAGCGTCACGGGTCATTCCGGCAAGCTCTTAAACTTCAAATCCACACGGTTCTCTCACCTAACAGGCCGGGTGCTGTATTTCTCCATGCCCTGCCTCACATTCTAGCGGCGGCGGCGATGCTTTGACTTGGCAGTTTGTTTCCGGTGCTGGGGCGGACCGGCCTTCGCCGCGGCCTTCGGCTTGGGCTTATCGTGCTTTTTGACTGCGGCCGACGGGCGACGCGCCGGAGTGACCCGCAGCGCGGTGGTTGGTTTGCCGGCCAAGGTAAAATCCACAAAGCGACGTATGGTGTCGATGGCGATGACCCGCAGCGGCACGCGCATGCCGGACTGGACGATGCGACCGTCGAAGGATGCCCATGCCATGCGGTGGGCCTCGAAGCGCCAGCGGCCGTCGGGCAGGTCCTCGCGTTTGACGACGCCGCGGACGCCGAGAGCGGGGATTTCGACCATGAGGCCCATTGGGCGGGCCTCGGTGATGAGGCCGTCGAATAATGGAGGATTGGGGGAGCTGACGACGGACTGGAGGTATTCCAGCAGTTTGAGTTGTTTGGTTTCGCCCTCGGCTTCGGCGGACACGCGTTCGGTGTCGGAGATATGGCGGGAGATGTCGCGCATTTCTGCGAATGACGGTGTGCGGTCGGCTGGCTTGGGCGGATTGTCCAACAACGGTTGCAAGGCGCGGTGGACGATGAGGTCGGCGTAGCGGCGGATCGGGCTGGTGAAGTGGCAGTAATCGCCCTTGGCCAGGCCGTAGTGGCCGAGCGATTCCACGGAATAGGCGGCGCGCTTGAGGCTTTTGAGCAAACCAAGTTTGATGACGTGCTCCTCCGGGCTGCCCTTGGAATCGTCGAGGAGTTTTTGGATATGCGCGCGGTTGGTCAGGTCGCCCGGGTTGTAGCCATAGAGTTTGGCGGTGGCAGTGTAATCGAACAATCGTGACGGATCGGGATCCTCGTGGATGCGGTGGATGGCGGGCTTTTGGCGCTCGCGCAGGACCCGCGCCACGGCATCGTTGGCGGCCAACATGCATTCCTCCACCAACTGGTGACTGGCAGTGTGCACGACCGGATCGACGGCGATGGCCCGGCCCTGATCATCGATGCGAACGCGGATTTCGGGCATTTCCAGATCCAACGCGCCATGCTTGAAGCGGCGTTGGCGCAGGACGCTGGCCAGTTGCCAACCCTCACGGACCATCCCGGCCAAGGCTGGATCGGAGTTGGCGGGTGCGGGTTTGCCATCGAGAATTGCCTGGGCTTGTTCGTAGGAGAGTTTGGCGCGGCTGTGGATGACCGCATCGATGAAACGGGCCTTTTTGACTTCCCCGTCCGGCGCAATATCCAGCAAAGCACACTTGGTCAGGCGGTCCACATCGGGCTTGAGCGAACAGATGCCATTGCTCAATTCGGTGGGCAGCATCGGCAGCACCCGGTCCACAAGATAGGTTGAATTGCCGCGCTCGGCCGCCTCGCGATCCAGCACGCCACCGGGTTTCACATAATGGGAGACATCGGCAATGTGGACGGCTAGGGACCAACCGCGGGGGGTCTTTTCCAACCAGATGGCATCATCGTGGTCCTTTGCGTCGGCCGGATCGATGGTAATGACCAGTTGTTTTCGCCAATCCTTGCGGCGTGCAATCTCGGCCGGATCAGGGGTCTCTGGGGTGGCCCGGGCAGCACCAAGCACCTCATCCGGAAATGACGTGCGCAGCCCAAATCGATGAATCACCGCGATCATGTCCAGCCCCGCATCGCCGGGCCAGCCAAGCACTTCGATGATCCGGCCGCGCGGTGCCACCGCCCGCTCACTCCACTGCACCAGATCGACGACAACGAGTTGGCCGTTCTGGGCCGTGGTCTCACCGATAACCTCGATATCTCCATCAAGCGCCTTGTCATCGCATGTGACCGACGCGTGGCACCCCTGCTGGTGGAAAATACCGACCAGCTTGCCGGAGCGCCGCGAGAGAACTTTCTCGACTTTGCCGCTCGGTTCATCGGATGCAGCTTCATCGCGGAAGCGGCTGCGCGAATCGGCTCGCGGTTTGGGATTGCGCAGGGAAACGAGAACGCGGTCGCCGTCCAGTGCGGTGGCGGTTTCGCGGCGGGGGATTTGGATCCGGGAAAGTGCGGCAAGGTCCAGACCGGTGGCGAGGTTCGCGTCGGCGCTGGCATCGGGAAAAAAGAACGCGTGGCCTTTGGGGTGGAACTTAAGGGTGCCGACCAAATGTTTTCCGGAGCGCCCGCAAACGTCGTAGCGGGCTTTCTTGCCTTCCGTCACCAATCCTTCTCCCACCAAAACCTCCAACACGGCGCGTAGTTGAGCACGGTGCTCAAACGGCACCCCAAGGTTGCGGGCCAACTCGGATTTGGTCATCGGCTGGTATCCGCCGGTACGCATGAAATTGAGCAGCTTATCTCGCAGGTTGTCACCGGGCATAGCCCAAGCTTGCCCCACATCCGGCCGCCTCGCAACGCCAATCCCGGAAAATCATCGGTTGCCAAAGTTGCGATTTGATTGTTTGCGTTGCCATTGCCAGACAACTCGTTTAGAGTCCCCTCCACGCCAGCCCTAATCCATCAACCCTTATGAATGCCCCTATCTCCCGCCGCCGCAGCGGCTTCACCCTCATCGAGTTGCTCGTCGTCATCGCCATCATCGTGGTGCTCGCTGCCGCCGGCTTTTCCGCCGGTATCATCGCCATGAACCGTGCCAAAACCATCGCCTCGGTCGCCACCGCCAAGGCGCTCGAAAATGCGGTTAACAATTTCTACACCGAATACGGCAGCCTGCCAGACGTGCCCTACAAAGTGCAAACCGACAGCGGCGAGGGCGTGAGATTGCTCAATATTTTGTTGGGGCTTGAGGAGAATTCCAATAAAATGCAGAATACCCGGATGCTCAAGTTGCTGCAGGCGGTGGAAACCAAGACCAAATCCAAAGGCTTGCTCTATGGCTCCAGCGGCCGCGCGGTTGGCCTCTATGACGCTTGGGGCAGCCCGTTCACGGTGGAAACCGACGTCAATTATGAGGAGCGCCTGCGGGTGTCGCTCGGCGATAAAACCGAGCTGCTCAACGGCCGCCGTGTCGCCGTCTATTCCCCTGGTGCCGACAAAAAATACGGCACCACTGACGATGTGAAGTCGTGGTGACAGGCCCCCTTGTGCTCGCATCCGGGTCCCCCCGCCGTCGCGACTTGCTGACGCGGGCGGGACTGGCGTTTCAAGTGGTGGTGTCCCCTGCCGAGGAAATCCACGACCCAGCACTTCCGCCGGATCACTTGTGTGAGGAAAATGCAAGGCTGAAGGCTGCCGCAGTGGCCCTCAACCACCCTCACGCCACCGTTATTGGCGCTGACACGTTGGTATTTATCGATGCCGATGCGCTGGGCAAACCCGCCGATCTGGACGAGGCGCGGGCGATGCTTCGGCGCTTGTCCGGGCGTGCCCACACCGTCTGTACCGGTGTCTGCGTGATCCGGCCGGGCGGGACCATCCACACGTTTCATGAACTCTCCGAGGTGGTCTTCCGGGTGCTCGATGAGGCCGCCATCGATGCCTATTTCCAATTGGTCGATCCACTTGATAAGGCTGGTGCCTACGGCATCCAAGTCCACGGCGAACGAATTGTGGCAGAAATCCGCGGTAACTTTGATAATGTGATGGGCCTGCCGGTGACCCGCTTGTTGGAGGTGCTCGGTACCGCGGCTGGCGTCTGAGCCTGATGCACGGGCAAGGAGCGACGACACACAAGGGATAGATCCACAAACTATCCCATGTTAGAACCGGCTGTCGGGAAAATATTTCTTGTCGCCCTTGTGGGTCTGTTTTTGCATGCCGAATCCATCTGCTGTGAGACGGCAACATGCTTCACGCACGCACCAACCCACCAACCCAACAGGCCCACATTCCTTAGGCAAAAATCCCCAAATCATCATGAAAACCCGCATTCAAATCCACCGTGTCCTTGTGGTGTCGGCGCTCGCGCTGCTCGCCCTCGCCCCGCCCACTGCCCGCGCCGCCAGCGGCAGCTGGACCCAAGCCACCTCCGGTGGCAACTGGAGCGACACCGCCAACTGGAGCGGCGGCATTGTAGCCGACGCTTCCGGTTCCACCGCAGCTTTCAACACGCTGGACCTCACGGCTAACAATATCGTGCATCTTGATGGTTCGCGCACCCTCACCGGCTTGACCTTTGGGGATACCGATACATCCACCGCGTTCAGTTGGATTTTGGACGACAACGCGAGCAGCGGCGGCAACATTCTGACGCTCGCGGGCACCACGCCCACCATTACCGTCGGTGCCATGGGCACGGGCAGCAGCGCCACCATCAGTGCGGTCATCGGCGGCACCACGGGTTGGAGCAAGGCTGGTGCCGGCACGCTGGTCCTCTCTGGCGCGAACACCACCAGCGGAGCGCTGACCCTCACCGGCGGCACGCTGGCCCTCTCCGGCGGCGACAACCGCCTGCTCAACACCAGCACCCTCACCTTTTCCGGCAACAACACCATTCTGGATCTGGGTGGCACGAGCCAGAAGATGTCAGGCATGACCTTCGCCAACACCGCCAATCAGACCTATACCGTTCAAGGGAATGGCACGCTCACCCTCGATGGTGCTAGCAACTTCATTCTCGGCGCACCCGTAGGCAACCCGGGCACAGTGGGGAAAGTCGCCAACTTGGCCGGTGTCTCCACTTTCATTTACAATGCGTCCAATAACAAATTCGGCGTCGGCACTCAGAATTCAGGCAACCTAACAGGTTCCAGCAATGAAAGCGACACACTCACGCTAGCCACTACCGCGAACACGATTACGGCCACGACTTTCGCGGTGGTTGACTTGGATACGGGCGTCGCTTTGACCAACACCGCAACCGTTCATTTGGGACAGTCGAACACCATCAACGCCACGACATTCAACGTCGGTTCGGTCGGCAGGGCCACGGCCACGCTGGATTTCGCCACCGGCCTGGCGAGCAACCCGTCGCTGAAGATTCGCGGCACGGCCGGCGGCAGCAGCAGGGCTGACATCGTCATTGCCTCCACCGCTGGTAACAGAGCAAACCCCAGCCCAACCGCGAAGATTGATCTGACCACAGGGGTGACCGGAACCAGCGCGCTCGATGCGATGGTGGGCACTTTGATGATCGGCAGAAGCACCAGAACCAGCACAAGCTCGCAGGATGCTACCGGAAGCTTTATCATGGGAGGCGGCACTTTGGATGCGACCACCATCGTTCTCGGTCAAGATACAGCCGGTGGCAGCAGCGGGACGCAAACTGGCACTCTGAGCTTGAGCGGCGGCACCGTCAAGGTGGCGACACTGACGATAGGCAACAAGAATGGAGGTAACACGGTTATTGGAAATTTGAATCTGAACAGCGGCACGCTGCGCGCCACGACCGTGCAAAAGGGTGCAGGGGCGGCGACGCGCAATCTCAACTGGAGCGCCGGCAGTATCCAGAACTATGACGCCAGCACCGACCTCAGCATCGGCACCGGCCTGACCGTGAGCCTGGTCGGCAGCAGCGACGACCACACCTTCAATATCGACGCCAACCGCACGGCGAACGTCGCGGCGGTGATTGCCAACGGCGCTTCCAGCGTCGGCAAGCTTGTCAAATCCGGTGACGGCACGCTCGCCCTCACAGCGGCCAACACCTATACCGGCACCACGACTGCGAGTGGGGGTGCGTTGTTAGTGAATAGCCCTGGTT
>JBAXCM010000216.1:0-7677 GCA_037141475.1 Verrucomicrobiota bacterium
AGTGGGGGTGCCCGGGGTGGTAGTGGAGCCGCTGCTTTGCATAATTTGGCGGAGGACCACCTCGGGATCCGGCTTCGGGGGGATCCAGAAGATGTGGCGCATTTCCTCGCCTTTATCACCGAAGGCGAGAGTCAGTTCGAGTTGGAGGGGCATGCGGCCCTGAATATCCCAATCGTACTGCCACTCCATGGAAGTAGAGTCGAGCACGCGCCACTCGAAGTAGGCGACATCATCGACGAGTTCGACTTCGGCGAAGGGTTTGTTATCGACGTTGCTGGTGCCATTGGTGGGGGCAGCCGAGCCTTCGAGGATTTCGTTTTCGTAATAGCGCAGGACGATGGCCAGAAAGCCGCTGCGGCGGCGCACGGTGGAGAGTTGGACGGCTTTGGCGATGCGCGGTTGGCCGCCCCAGGTGAAGCAGAGAGGGACGTTTTGGAGGGTTAGGTCGGAGAGGTATTGGCCGCTGGTGTTTTGGACTTGAAGATCGAAGCGGGTGTTGCCAGGAAGGGCTGCAAAGCGCTTACCGAGCAGTTCAAAAAACGCCTGATGAAGCATTTCCTTGTTCTGGGAGTCCACCACGATTCGGCCTAACTTCAGGGATGAACGGGCAATGCCAAACACCATCCCGATGAGCAGAGCCATCAAAAACATGGCCATCACCACTTCCAGCAGTGTGAAGCCCATCCGCCTAGAATTGTCAGATTGAAGGGTCATGGCTGGTACATGCGGCCGTAGCGCCAGGTTTCGGCGGATCGTTGCTTCCATTCACCGGATTCATACCAGCGGGCGGTCACGGTGATGAGGTACATTTCCTGGAGCAGGTTGCCGTCTTGGTTTTCCAAACTGTCGAGGATGGTGATGGTGGTGGCCATTTCGATACCGGTTTTGGCGACGGGAGTGGTGGTCGTGCCCTCCTCGAGAACGGGCAGTGAGAGGGTTTCGTCCAAGGCGCTATCCAAGATACGGGTGATGTGTAGTTCGCTTTGGGCGAACAAGGCGGCTTTGGCCATGGCATTCATGGCGACGGCAAAGCCAGTGGCGGCGGCGCTGAACACGGCGAGGGCCAGCACTACCTCAAGCAAGAGAAAGCCGCTCTGGCCCTTGCGGCCGGGATGGTGCGGAACGATCATTTGACTTCCATTGCGGTGTCGCAAATGCTCGCGGTGAGCGGGTGATAAGTATCTTCAATGTAGTTGCCACCGATGGTGAGCCGGACACTGACCGGTTCGCTCAGGCCGTCAGGATCGAAGCGCCAGACGTGAGAGAAGTGATCACTCATCGGGAGCCATTCCACGGTATTCCAACGGCGCACGAAGCTGGCCATTTTCGGGTCGAAGTTAAGTTGATCGTGGACCGGGCTGATGGCACTGGAGCCGGGCAAAACGACGCGATCGCCGCCGATGGCATGACCGTCGATGGTTTTTTTATCATCCTGACCGGCTTCGGCGAAAGGTAGCAAACGGACCACGCCCGGGCGGAATTCGAGGGCATAGGGGATCTGCTGGAGAATCGAGATGGTGCGGGCGCGTCTGGCGAGCAACTCGACCTGCCCGGAAGCCTTGCGCAAGTCGCGCTCATCAGTGGAAAAGACCATGGTAGCCACGGCAGCCCCAAGAAGCACTGCCGCGATGGCGAGAACCATGACGATCTCGATGAGGGTAAAACCCTGCAGGTCTCTATTTCTGGTCTTGGCTGCTGAGGTCATCTGCGGTGTTTTCGATGCCGTCGGGGCCTTTGCTGATGATTTCGGGTTCCGTCGGGTCCTTTCTGCCTGGGAAACGGTAGATATACTCGCTATCCCAAGGGTCCAACGGAACTTTCTTCATGATGGCGGACCAGCGGGCGGGCACCGGATTTGTCGAAGGTCTCTCCACGAGCGCCCTGAGTCCTTGCTGGGTCGTGGGATAGAAGCCATTAGCGGTCTTGTACTGCATCAAATTCGAACTGATGGTTTGAAAATCCCCGTCCGCACGGCCCATTTTGGATGAGCCTAAAATACCGAGACTCGAGTAGATGGCACCGCCCAAAAGCATGGCGATGATGCCAAGGACGATGACCATTTCAAGGAGGGTGAAGCCGGCTTGGCGGCGGGACTTGCTGGATGGAGAGGGATGTCTCATGGGGGTGCTATAGGTCTGGGTGCGGCGCGAGCCTTTCATGGATGGAAACGCCGGGCGACTCAAAAGTTGTCGGCAATTTTGTTTTAGGCCCAAGACGACGGGATTGCAGCGGTTCCACACGGGCGGGCATTTGAATTGGAGGGGGACGAGGGATGAACTTTTTCCCCTTGACCTGCGGGATCTCATGAGAGATGCTCCTCTCATGAGATCCGCCACTGTCGCCGACTTGCGCAATCACTTCCCAAAGGTTGTCGCTTGGCTTGACCAAGGGGAGGATGTCGAAATTCTTCGCCGGGGCAAGCCGGTGGCCTGTCTTGTGCCGCCCCGTTCGGCTAGGCCTGCTGAGGTCGTGAAGATTGATTTCGCCAAACAGAACAAAGAAATCTGGGGTGAGCGGGTGTTTTCGATGAAGGAGGTTGAGGAAATGCGGGCATTTGAATTTGAGGAGGACGAGGGATGAACTTTTTCCCGGACACCAGCTTTCTCTGCGCGCTCTACCGCGAGCAGGACAACTCGACAATGGCTCGCGCCTCTTACCAGTCATTGGATGAACCACTGGGAGTTTCTGCCGCAGTGGAGTTTGAGTTCCGCCAATCTGTGAGACTGCAGGTGTTCCTCAATTCTAGGGACTCGACCAAAGGCTTTCGGCAGGCGGAGGCGACACGGGTGCTCGCCAAACTTGCTCACAACATAGCTGTGGGGGCTCTAGTCACCGTCCCGGCCGATTGGCCCGAGGTTTTGCTCATCGCCGAGCGTCTCTCTGTCGCCCACACCATTCAAGGTGGCCACCGCTCTTGGGATGTCCTTCACATCGCCACCGCAATGCAGCTTGGCGCCAAGTATTTGCTGTCTTTCGACCTGCGCCAGCGGGGTCTCGCCGCAGCCAATGGCCTCAAAATTGCCCCCTAATCCCCCGCCCGGAACTCAGGCCGCCGCTAAATTCCCACGCTGTCAATTTTCTTGCCAGCGGGCCGGGGCTGGGGCAATCTGGCCGTCCCAAACCATGATGAAACCAGTCCTTTTGATCGGAGCCGGCGGAGTCGGCAGTGTCGTAGCTCATAAATGCGCCATGCTGCCGGAGGTGTTCGGTCCCATCACCTTGGCGTCGCGCACCCTCTCCAAGTGCGAGGCGATCGCCGCCCAAGTCAAACAACGCACAGGGCGAGAACTTGCCACTGCGCAGGTGGATGCGGACGATGTGCGCCAAACGGCGGCGTTGATCCGGAGCACCGGCGCGAAACTGCTCATCAACGTGGCCTTGCCCTATCAGGATTTGACGCTTATGGACGCGTGTTTGGAGGCAGGTTGCGATTATTTAGACACCGCCAATTACGAGCCGAAGGATGTGGCGAAGTTTGAGTACGGCTGGCAGTGGGCCTATCAGGACCGGTTTTCCAAGGCCGGGCTGTGTGCGGTCCTTGGTTCAGGGTTTGATCCCGGGGTGACCAATGGATTCACGGCCTGGGCACTCAAGCACCAGTTTGATGAAATGCATACGCTCGACATCATCGACGTCAACGGCGGCAACCACGGCAAGGCATTTGCGACGAATTTCAACCCGGAAATCAACATTCGGGAGGTTACCGCCGCGTGTCGGCATTTTGAGAGTGGGGCATTTGTTGAAAGCGCGGCGATGTCGCGGCACCAGGAGTTCACCTGTCCGGAAGGGGTTGGCAGCTACGAGATTTACCGGATGTACCATGAGGAGCTCGAATCACTCGTCAAACACATTCCGACGCTACGCCGGGCGCAATTTTGGATGTCATTTTCACCCAATTACTTGAAACACCTTGAGGTGCTGCAGAACGTGGGCATGACGCGGATCGACCCGGTGCTGTTCCAAGGCCAGCAAATCGTGCCGCTGCAGTTTCTCAAGGCGGTCCTGCCCGATCCAGGTGAGCTGGGCCAATCGACCAAGGGCAAAACCTGCATCGGAAACATCATCACCGGCCTCAAAAACGGCCAGCCCAAGGCGGTTTACATCTACAATATTTGCGACCACGAAGCGTGTTTCGCAGAAGTCGGTTCGCAAGCAATCTCCTACACCACGGGCGTGCCAGCCATGCTCGGTGCCAAGCAAATGCTCGAGGGCACCTGGCGGAAGCCCGGCGTCTGGAACATCGAGCAACTCGAGCCCGATGCCTTCATGGCCGATCTCCACATCCACGGCCTGCCTTGGCACTGCCGCGAATTGACCCCAGCACAGGCCGCCGACTTTCAAGTGGCCTGAAAAAACCGTATCGCCCCGGTCGCCACGGTTTTTTTCTAAGCTAGCGATATTTCCCTTGCACGCTCCCCTCCACCCCATCACATTTTCCCCGTGAATCGCCGCAAAAAATTTCCCATCGTTGCGTTAGCCCTGTTTGCAACTTCATCCATTGGCTTTGCCCAACTGAGTTTGAGCCTGTGGACCGATGCCACTTATCGTCAAAAAAGCGCGGGTCAGTCTGACTTCCGCGGTGTAGGTGACTTCGGCGTCCTGCTGCGCGATGGCAATGTCGTCATCAATGCCGGTTGCGGACTGAACGGCAGCCTGACCTATTTCGCGGCCAACCCGATCGCGGGTTGTCCGATCGGTGCCACCGTCTATGTGTCCATCGGTGACATCAATCCTGCCGGGCCGACCCCGCCGTACTTGCGGACACCGCCAGCCACCGGGGATCCGAGTCTCATCTATGACGCTGGAGCGATTGGCCCAATCCGGGTATTCCGGCCAGACGATATGACTTATTGGGAAGTGCCTACCGCACCCACTGCGGCGGTGGCGATCTCGCCATCCTATCCCCAATTCTGCCACCTATACGCAGCGCCGCCCAGCGGCCTCACGCGGCCGATCAATACGTTTACCGATGAAACGCTCACGGTCTATGGCAACCTCCAATCCTCCTCGGTAAGGGGATACTCACTCGCACGTTATCGCTACGCTTTGACCTTCGATAGCGCAAATTATGCGGACGGCCCTTCTGCTGGTGCCGACATGAAGTCCACCATCGTTCCTGGCGAATATGATTTCCTCTTTCCACAGTTGATAGATCATACCGTGGCCGTTACCATCCCGGTGTTTTACCGGCCCATTCCCGAGGGATACAACAAGGTCGGGACAATCGTCCCAGGGAAGATCAGCCAAGGGTTTCGTTTCACCAAATTGAACGGCTCAAATCTCACTTGGTCGGCCGATGGCTATGTGCAATTCGACCCCAGATTGCCCAACACTTTCGAGTGGGAGGGCAATGGCACCGAACTGATGTTCCCGACCACTGATGTGATGTATTTGGCGATCGTGGACCTCGGGGGCACCGAGGCAGCCGGCACACTTCCGGGTTCGCCCGACCGTGAAATACCCAATCCTGCCGCACCAGGCACTGAGGCCACCCTGTTCCCGGGTTTCACGGCCCCCGGTATTTCGCGCATCCTTCTGGACAGCCCCCTTGATCACTCTTACACGATTCCTCCTCGCGTCATGAAAATGGTGTTCGTCGATCCGGTCACCCACCAGCACTATAAGGGCTATGAAGGTCTTCTCCAAGTGACTCTGGAGCGTGCAACTCCCACCAGTTCCGTCGCCGTTGACTATTCGCAACGCCGTTACCAAATGCCAGTGAGGCTTGTCGATACCTACGCTGGCTGGGCTTCGGTGTCCTTCCCCGCAGGTACCCCGGCCGCCTCTAGGCTGCCTTCGGCTGACCCCGATCATGACGGTTTCACCAATTATCAAGAATGGCTTGCCGGAACCGATCCAATGGTTAGCACCTCCCATCCGGCACCTCCTCACATCACATTTGTCCAAGGACGTGCAGTGCGATCCACCGCCACCGCTATCCCGGGCCACTGGGAAACGAGCATCAACAAGGCCAATGTCGTGCCGCCGGTGACCTACGAATATGAGTTCAGCAGTGACATGCAGAACTGGCGCAGCATTGGTGACAATGATCCGGATTGGCTTTTGATCAATGACGCGGATCCTGCCGGAAAAATCACGGTGCAGAGCCGGGCGGAGAAACTGGTCGGTCCCGGCTTCCTGCGGGTCAAGATGAGTCAGGAGGTGGATCCGACCCCCCTGTCCACCCAATGATGTCGGCCATCAGCAAGTCCAAGATGCTTGTCGGAGGTTCCTGCCATCGGAGTCGCTTTTCTGGTGAGTAACCGCCAATCGGCAACCCAGGATCGTTCATGCCTTTGCCATTAATCGACACCCCGGAGGCGCTTGTCTCTTATCTCAAGACAAGCCGCTTGCGGGATGACAGCCCGATTTGCGCGATTGATACCGAAGCGGACAGTCTTCATCGCTATCGGGAGTCGCTGTGTTTGATTCAATTTGCCGCAGGCGAAGATTGCCTGCTGATAGATCCGCTCGCCATCGATGATCTCTCCTCATTAGGCGACTTTCTCGGGCGTGCGGTGGTCTGGATGCATGGTGCCGATTATGACATGACCATGCTCAAGCGCCAGTTCGGTGCCCTGCCGGCAACCGTCTATGATACCCAGATAGGTGCACGCTTGTTAGGTGGAAGGCGATTCGGCCTTGCTGATCTCGTCCTGCATTATTTTGGTGTCGAATTGTCAAAAACCTCGCAAAAGGCGGATTGGGGGAAGCGCCCACTGACGCCAAAAATGGTCGAGTACGCGCTCAACGATGTGCGTTACCTATTGCCGATGGCCGAGAAAATCGTCACCGATCTTCGCGCCAAAGGCCGTTATGAGTGGTTTGAAGAAAGTTGCCAGGCCGCTCGCAAAAAAGTCCTCGAGCGAGAAGATTCGCGCGAGGATGCTTGGCGCATTCAAGGTTCTGGCAAGTTCGATCCGCGCACCCTCGCCTGTCTCCGCAGCCTCTGGCTTTGGCGCGACAATGAGGCGGCCATCTGGGACCGTCCCAGCTTCATGGTTGCAACCAATCGCGACTTGATTGAGTGGAGTTCCTCTTTGGCGAAACGACAGACCATTGAGTTGCCCCGCCATTTCCGCCCGGAACGCGTCAAACGCTTCCGCCAATTACTCGAGGACATCGAGGGGCTCCCGGAGACCGAGTGGCCTGCTTGTGCAAAACTCCAACGTCGAAAACGCGACCGCGATTTCGACCGCAAAGTCGATCACTTGCTAGGCCTGCGCGACCAGGTCGCGTCCGCTTTGGACATCGAGGGCTCTCTGATCGCCTCGCGGGCTGCTCTCGAAGGCATTGCCGCAGGTGAGTTGGAGCCTGCCTCTGTGCTCCTGCCCTGGCAGCTCGGCTTGCTTGCGTTGAACCCGACTGCCTAATTTCTCCACCCGGGTTTGGATGGCTGGTAAGGTCTTCCAGGAATGACTGGTGACCATTTTTCCTCTGAGGTACTCCTTTGTATTGTGATCAAACACAAGGAGTTCTGAAGCCCGTTTGATTGTCGAAAATTCGGAAAAATTCAGGCAATTTCCAGCGAAGTTCCTTGTTTTCATGACCAAAATTTGGGACCCTTTGCCAGCCCTATGTCCGAGCCTCAAAACGAGCCCCCCAAAGCCGCCACCCAGGTTGCTGCCGCGCAGCAATACGACGCCGCGCAAATCGATAAACTCGAAGGTCTCGAGG
>JBAXCM010000217.1:0-7655 GCA_037141475.1 Verrucomicrobiota bacterium
TCAAGGCAAAGCCTCCGGTCCGGTGGCCGTCAGATTGTGTTTTCATGTGGGGTTTTCAGTGGAAAGTTATACAATCGGAAGTTGTGCTCATAAAGCAACTACCAAGTAAATACCAAGATTGGCATTGTGCAATGCCACTCCCGAAAAAAATTACTGTTACGCCCGAGGAACACAACCCTTTTCTTTGGTTGAAACGCGTAATCTTTGATCGATTTGCGCGATGTAGGATAGGGTTGGCGAGGGCTGGCGGGCGATAATCTCCAAGTTCAGAGAATTTGGGGGAGGTTCATGACCAATTTTGCCCCTGAGGTACTGATTTGCCACTTAAACCCCCGAAATTGTGTTTCCATTTAGGGGTCTGGCATTGCACCTTGAGTCGGCCGACCCAATCGATCGGCCGCCACACCCATGTACCGGATTGTTTGCTCATCAGTTGTTGCCTATGTGTTAGGTTTGACCTTCGGTTCCGCCGAGCCCGCGTTGCCCCTTGTGGCGGCTGCGGGGCACCTTGGGGTTGAAATTCCCGCCGGCACGCTCCTCAAGGGTGCTGCCACAGCCGTGCCGCCAGGCGGTCTGGTGCCTATCGCTCTAGCCCTAGATGACCAAAGCCGGGTGCTTATTGTCGAACAGCAGAGCGGTGAGACTGACGGGGCGCTCGGGAGCCAACCCAAGGAGTGGTTTTTTGAGAACCTCGCGGCGAAAACCTCCGCTGACCATCTCGCACTTTTGGAAAAGTGGAAGGACCAAATACCGGCAGCCTACCGGATGGGAAAATTCGGCCGGGTACGGCGTCTGTCGGATGCCAATAGCGACGGGCTCTTTGGACAATCCACCACTTTTGCAGAGGGCTGCGGTGCCTCATCGGTCGGCACCTATTGTGGCAACCTCGGAGCGGTTTTTGCCGATCAGGGAGGCGTGTATCTCGCTGGGCTGCCCAAACTCATACTGCTGCACGATGAGAACGACAAGAGCGATAGCGAGGCAGACCTGCCCAAGACCCTGCTGGATGGCTTCGGTGTACACCTCACTGCGGCAGGCCACGGCTTGCGCGGCTTGACTCTCGGCCCGGATGGCCGCCTCTACGGAACCATGGGCGACCGCGGTCTGCACATCACCACCAAGGACGGCAAGCGCGAGATCTATCCCAACCAAGGCTGCGCCTTCCGCGTCGAGGCTGACGGCAGCGGCTTCGAGGTGTTTCACACCGGTTTGCGTGATCCGCAAGGCGTCGCCTTCGATGCGCTCGGCAACGCGTTCACCGCAGAACCGGCGTCGGGCCTGGGCGAGGCGGCCCGCCTTATCTATCTGGCGGAGGGCGGCGACTCCGGCTGGCTCATGGAATACCAAACGCTGCATGACTTTCACCAACAAATCGGTCTGTCCGAGGCACCGCCCAATCCTTGGATCGACGAGCATATGGGCGAACTCAAGCATGACCTCCGACCCGCATATATCCTTCCACCGGTCGCCCTGCTCAGCGCCAAGCCCCTCGGCCTAACCATTCATCCGGGCACCGGTTTGCTCGCAGCCGAGGCCGGCCGTCTGCTCATCTGTGAGCAAGCCGGCGACGCCGCCCATTCAGGCATTAGCTCCTATCAAATGAAAGCCGCCGGGGCGGGCATGGAAGTGAGTGATTCCCGGCCATTGCTGCGCGGGATTGCCGCCACCGCCGCCCAATACTCATGGGACGGGCAGCTTTTTCTCACAGCTGCCGGCAAGCACCCACTCTACGCCCTTGATGCGGGTTCCAATACTTGGCGCGCCGCAGAGGCCACTGCCACCGCCAAACTCGTTCGCGAGGGCTTTGATCAGCGCAATTCCGCTGAACTTGGCACTTTGCTCCGCCATCCGGACGCCCGCATCCGCCTCCGGGCCCAGCTCGCCATCAGCCGCTTGCCTGACGCATTGCCGCGTTTCGTTGCGGCCACTGCATCCGCCGACCTGATAGAGCGGGTGCATGGCGTTTGGGGGCTGGGCATCCTTGCGCGGCGTGGATCCGGTTCGCCCGTGGTCAAGAATGACGGATTTGGGGCTATTCCCGACAACAAGCTGCGCATCGCCGCCGGTCAACAACTCGCCGGACTGCTCAAAAACCCGGATTCGGAAATCCGCGCCCAAGCCGTCCGCGCCATCGGTGATGCCGAAAACCGGTTCATCCGCCCACCGGACGTTAGGCAACGCGATACCCTCCACCCGGTAGAAACCTATTTCACCGCCGCCGGACTCCCGCTTGCCGCAATGCTCTTCGACGAATCCCCCCGCGTTCGCTACTTTGCCGCCCTCTCCATCGGTAAACTCAAGGTGATTGGCTTCTACAGCCCACTCTGCGATTTTCTCAAAGCTAACAATAATCAGGACTCCTACCTGCGTCACGCCGGTGCCTACGCATTGCAGCACATTGCGCCCAATCCTGGCGTGCTCGCCGGTCTCGAGCGGTATCCGTCCCCGGCGGTGCGTCTGGCGGCTACTGTTGCATTGCGCCGCATGCACGATCCAGACGTTGCCACATTCATCAACGATCCGGACGTGCAAGTGGCTGATGAAGCGATCCGGGCCGTCACGGATTTGTCACTGGATGGCGTTCGCGTGTCGCTCGGCTTTCTGTTGGACAACCTTGCCGCCCGCCCATGGACACCGCTCATGCTGCGCAGGCTCATTCACAATGCCTACCACCTTGGCGGACCCGCCAATTCCACCCGCCTCCTCAAGCTGCCCGGCGATCCCTCCGTCCCCGTCGAAATCCAAAAGGAATCCTTGCGCCTGCTCGCCCTCTGGCTCGAACCCCCTCCTGTCGATCAACTGACAGGCAGCTGGCGGCCGCTGGCCAAACGCGATGCCGCCGAGATCAAGCCAGCCTTAAGCGCCGAACTGCCCCGCCTCCTCAAATTGGACGGCTTTGTGCGTGGCGCCGCGTTGGATCTCGCCAATCAGTACCAAATCGCCGTCCCGGACCAGCCGAAGTGATTGGCAATCCCGGGCTAAACTCAGCGTATTCCCTGGACATCGGCAAGCGGCCGACCCGCCCATTGCTATCCTCCTCTTGAATGGGGCACGGGCGGCCAGGCCGTGTGTGAAAGCGAGGTTGATGCCTTTTCAATCGCAGCACTGCCGCCATTTGAGGGCGTATTCACCTTGACGGGGCAATCCATCGCCGCGATGCTCGGCGCGGGTTTCCATGGCTTCCTTCACCACCTTTTATTTAAGCCGCATCATTGATACCAAGGCGTTCGACGCTCATGGTAATTGTATCGGCGTGGTCAAGGACCTGTTGGTTGATTTTGACTCCTCAAGCTACACCTCGGGCCATCCTTCGGTCAACGGCATCAAGCTCAAACACAAAAAGAGCACGCTCTTTTTTGCCTTTCGTCATTTCCGGATCGAAAAATCCGCCGGCAAATTGAAGGTCGTTTGCGACAAACTCGATGAGTTGTCAGCGGGGCATATTGAGAATGACCTGTATTTGGTGGACAGCGTGTTAGATAAGCAAATCGTTGATCTCAACGGTCGCAAGCTGGTACGGGTCAACGACGTGCGTTTGGTTTCCATTGTCAACGGCACATATGCGGTGGCGGTGGACATCGGCATTGAGGGGTTGTTGCGGCGGGTGGGCATTGCCAGGCCGATCAAATCCTTGGTCTCCCTGTTCGGGGCCAGCTTGTCCTCCAAATTCATTCTGTGGGAAGATGTGGCGGCCATCGATTTTTCCAATTTCAACATCAAACTCTCAAAAAGTCATTCGCGTCTCCAGACGCTGCACCCGTCCGATCTTGCCGACATTATCGAAGATCTTGGCCGCAAGGCGAGCGCCGAGGTATTCTCCTCATTGGATGAAGAGAAGGCGGCTGACGTGCTTGAGGAGTTGGAGATTGACGCCCAGGTGCGCATTCTCGAGAGCCTCTCGATAGAAAAGGCGGCTGACCTGCTCGACAAGATGCCTGCGGACGAGGTCGCGGATATCTTTGATGCCTTGGAAGATGACAAGGTGGAACTCCTGCTCAATGAAATGGGCGAAGATACCTCGCAAGAAGTCCGTGAATTGCTGTATTACCCGGATGATTCGGTCGGCAGTATCATGTCCACCGAAGTCCTGTCATTTAACGAACACGCCACCATCGGCGAGGTTCTCGCCGATCTGCGTGAGAAACGGCCCGAAGCTGAGGCCTTGTACAATCTTTTTGTGACCGATGCGGCCGATGTGCTCATCGCGACGTTTTCGCTGAGAGATCTGGTGATTCACCCGGTCGAGATGAAGGTTAGCCAAATCATGCAGCCGGCACCAGTGCACCTGAGTGACTATCAAGGGATTACCGAAATTGCCGAAATCGTCTCCAAATACAATCTGCTCGCCATCCCCGTCGTGGACCGCCACAACGTGCTCCAAGGCATGGTCGTCATCGACGACGTCATCGATGACTTGATGGGCAAACGCCGGACTAACAAATAGTAATTTTTTTCGCGGAATGTTTAAGAACAAGAAATCCTTCTACCAGAAGCTCGGGTTGTTTTTGGCGATTTTGGGGCCCGGGATCATCACTGGCAGTGTGGATAACGATGCGGGGGGGATCACCACTTATGCGGTGGCTGGAGCTGTGTACGGCTACAATCTATTGTGGACTCTGATTCCGTCATTTGTGGTGTTGGTAGTTATTCAGGAGATGAATGCACGGATGGGCATTGTCACGGGCAAGGGATTGGCGGATCTTATCCGGGAGAACGCCGGGGTGAAGATCACATTTTTCATTTTCATTGGGTTGTTGATAGCCGACATTGGCAATACCACCACTGAATTTGCCGGGGTGGCCGGCAGTATGGAGGTATTCGGGGTGAGCAAATACATATCAGTGCCGATTGTGGGATTTTTAGTTTGGTTTTTAGTGGTGAAGGGGACCTATAAATTTGCCGAGCGCATTTTCCTTATCTTTAGTGTGTCGCTGTTGATGTATGTGGTATCTGCTTTGATGGGCAAGCCGAATTGGGGTGAAATTGGCCATGCGGTGATTCATCCGCAGTTTGAAATGAATACCAAGAGCATGGCCATGATCATTGGCATCGTCGGCACCACTATCGCCCCATGGATGCAATTCTATATGCAATCCTCGGTCATCGAAAAGGGCTTGAAGATGAAGAATTACGCCTACTCGCTCATTGATATCGTCGTCGGCTGCGTGGCCACCGTCGTGGTCGCCTTCTTCATCATTGTCGCCTGCGCCTCCACCCTGCACGTCAATGGTGTCGAGATCAACGAGGCGAAGGACGCGGCTCTGGCGCTCAAGCCGCTGGCCGGGGCATTTGCCTCGCAGGTATTTGCCTTCGGGTTGTTCATCGCGTCGATTTTTTCTGCGACTATATTGCCCTTGGCGACGGCCTTTTACGTGTGTGAGGCGTTTGGGTTTGAGGCTGGGATTGACAAAAAGTGGGATGAGGCCAAGGAGTTTTACGTCCTCTACACCGGCATCCTGGTGCTTTCCGCCGTCATCATCCTGGTGCCAAACGCGCCGCTCATTGCCATTTCACTGTGGTCCCAGGTACTTAACGGCCTGCTGTTGCCGATGGTTCTGGTGTGCATGATCCTGTTAGTAAACAACAAAAAAATCATGGGCAAATACGTCAACAATCGCTTCAACAATCTCATTGGCTGGAGCGCCGTGGTGATACTCGTTGTCTTGTCGCTGCTGTTGATCATCACGCCTATGTTCGGCGGCAGCTGAGGATGCCGTTAGGGCTGATAGTAGGGGGTCAGCACGGCGATGACTTTTTCTAGCAATTCCGCCTCGCTGAGCTTGCCTGTATGCCGGAATGCGATGGCGCCGCCGGGAGCTACCATGATGGTGTGAGGTTCGGGGCCGGTCCACTCCGGATCGAGCGCCTTGATAAGGGCGGCAGCGCTGGGATCGGTGCAAAGGTAGTTGTTGGTTTTTCGGCCTTCGTTGGCGAGGCTATCCTCGAGGTGTTCGGGCAGCCCGGCGTGATGTTTGCGCAGGAATTCTTCGGCCTTGGCCTTATCCTGAGGCATGTCGGTGGATAGAGTGATCAACTCGAAGGGGCGCATGCCCATGCGGCGTGCGACTCGGACGAGCACCGGAAACTCCTCGACGCATGGGGCGCAGGTGGTGGACCAGACGCTGATCAGGCGGTACTTGGAACTCGCGTTGGCACGCAGTTTGGCGACCCCGGCGGCATCGATCAAATCGATGGATACCGGCAGCGAGGCCCACTTTTCATCGTCCCTGGCGACCTCTGACTTCTTGAGGCGCCACTTCGTCGAGCAACCAATCGGCCCGGTGACGGCTACCGGCACCGGTTGGCCGGCGACCAAGGCGGCGACTGCATTGCGGAAATCCGGCCGGGTCACGTACTCGTCGCCTGGAAACCGGCAGTCGTCGATCCAGCCTTTGTAGCGGAGTTTCCGCTCATGATCGAACAGGAAGACATGTGGCGTGGCCAGGCAACCGTAGGCCATTGCCACCGACTGGGTTTCGCCATCATAAAGAAAGGGAAACGGAAATTTCTCCTCCTTGGCATATAGTTTCATCTCGGCAAAACTATCGCCGTATTTGGAAAATCCCAGCTCATCGGGCCGCAAGCCGTCCGGGTGGTTCGGGTTGATGGCCACCACGGCCAAGCCGCGGTCCTTATATTCCTGATAGGTTTTAATCAATCGCGGCTCGGCGGCATGGGACACCGGGCAGTGGTTAGATGTGAACACGACGGCGAGAAACTTAGCGTCCTTGAAATCGGCCAGCGATAGGGTTTTGTCATCGATGCCGGTCAATTTGAACTCTGGCGCGGTGTCGCCAATATTGAGGTCCTTGAAGCCGGGCGGATTCTGGCCGTGGGCAGGCATTGAAAATCCCAGCAGGGCGAGGGCAAGTACACAGGGCCGCAATGTATGATGATTCATGAGATATTTTGGGGGGGCGAGGGCAGGTTGCTTGTGCTGCCTAGCCGGTTTCCTTTAATGGGTCCGCGAGCCTCAGCAGCGACCCGCTGACTCTAGCGAGGCTGCGCCTCAGACGCAAGACGCATGCGGATGAATTGTAGCGGCGAGAAAATGAGCACCGATGTCCACGAGATGGCCCTTGCCGAGTCGGCTCATTCATCGGCGATTGATGGTCATCGCCGGTCACGGATACGCCGCTACAAGAATGTGACAGATCCACCTAGGCGCATCTCGGCTCAATCACAGTGTGTCGGCGCTGGCAGCCAACGCTCAAGCATGCTTGCCAGCGACTCTGGCGTGATGGGCTTGATCAGGTAATCATCCATGCCGGCCTCCAAGCATAGATCCCGATCCTTTTGCATCGCATTTGCAGTCATGGCAATGATCGGGAGCTTGGGTTGCTCGGTTCCAGATTGGGCCGCGCGGATCAAGCGAGTGGCGTCAAGGCCGTCCATCCCGGGCATTTGCATATCCATTAGCACCAAATCATAGGTCGTCTTGGCGATCGCTTCAACCGCCTTCATGCCGTCGGCCGCTACATCGACCTTCAGCCCCAAGTTGTGTAAGAAGCCTGCAGCCACCTTTTGGTTGATGAGATTGTCTTCAGCCAGCAGCACCCGCAATGCCGACCAGTGGCCGTGCATAGGTGCCAGAAGCGCGGGTGGTGCGGGTGGTGCGGGTGGAGCAATTGGTGCGATTGGTGTGGGTGGTGTAA
>JBAXCM010000218.1:0-7655 GCA_037141475.1 Verrucomicrobiota bacterium
CCTCTGCTCCGAGACGACCCACCGCTTTCTCCAGTCCTTCCTCGGAAGGCGAGAGCCGTTTCTCCATTTCCTGAAACGCGGGTGTTTCCGATGACGCCCCTTCCCGGGACAGGAGTTCTAGCCGCCAGTCCACTGCGACTTTTTCGGTGTCGACAACCTGTTCTGCTGCCATCCCGCTGGCCGCGAGCACGGTCATCACTGCGCTCACAAAAAGTACCGGATATTTTTGGACGATCATATCCCAATGCCCTTTTTACGTTTGCTGCTGGTTGCTGCGTGGGCGGGTGGAGCCATCGCAACCGGCGCAGCGGCGGCAAGGGGCAGAAAACAGCGTCGATTCATCACGCGGAGAGTCAGAGCCCCCGACCAACCGGTGTCAAGCTCTGGCGAGGCTCCGCCTCAGACCCGCGACGCAAGCCCGGAACCCGGGCGAGTATGGGGATGGCTGTCACTTAAACTTTCGCAAGGCTGAGCCTCAAACCAAGCGAGGTAAGCGCGGGCGGCGACCATGGCGACGGTGAATTCGGCGATGACGTTCGATGTGTCCATGACGCGCAATTCCTCGCTTAGGCGGTGGGGTTTTTCGAAAACAAGAAACCCCCGCCCTGAACCGGTTGGGGCGCGTTTGGTGTCGTAAGTGGAATCGCGGCACCCGCAGAGCCGAATGCGACGGGTGTGCCATCCACAGTCACTGTGGCGGTGGGCGTCACGGTTGGCGTCACGTTGATGGAATTATTGAAAACCGCGAAATTTGGAATCCGGTTCGTCCAGGAAGAAATTCCGGGGTTGCCACCCGAGTAGCGCCTCGGCGGCCGTGATCGACGCGAGGGTTTCCGGCACGTCCGCCGGATCGGGCGCTTGGTGCTGCACCAGCGGCGTGGCTGCATTCCCGACGGCTTCCAGCATGTCCCGAGCAGAGGGATTTCTGCCGGTGCCGACGTTCAGGACCACCGAACCGGGACCGGGCCACCGAAGCGCCATCTCAACCGCCTGGGCCACATCGGCAACATGTGCGGTGCCGATGTGGCTGGTGATCCTGGGGGTTGATGATGGGGGTTGATGAGCGGCAAGTTCCTGCTAAGGTCCAGCCCATGGGCGACTTGCGCGATTTGCTGCTAGGGGGGAACCGGGGATTTTCCAATCGCCAGCGGCGTGGATTTCCGTGGTTTCGGGTGAGTATCTTACTGGTTGTTGGCGGCTTGATTGGAATTTTATTCACGTCGATCCCTGGCAAGATCAAACGCGGCCTACGGGAACTCAAGGCTCCCAAAACGGTGACGATCGCAACAGATGAAGCCGACCTGCGGCGCCAGATCGAATCGAGCCTGCGTGCCGAGATGGAGGAAAAACTCGAGATGGAGCTCGCTGCCATGAGCAAGGCCGCCGAAGCGGCTGCCAAGAAGGAACCGGAAAAGGACGGGGAAGATCCGGAGGACGCCACGGTGCCTGTGATGCCCAGCGCGCCTGGATCGGTGAGCGACGTGCGCCTGCTGCGTTCGGGCATTCCGTTCAAGACCGAGATTAAGTTCGATAAAGGCGGCATCGCCTCCAGAGAGCGCGTCGATGCCGCCAGCTATGTCGCCTATTATCAGCTCAACCTGCGCCTGCCGGCCCCCGCCAAATCACTTGCCGAGCTGGAAACATCAAATTCTCATCTGTCAAAACTATTACCGGGATTGTCCGGGTTGCTGGCCAAGGCGGAGGTTTCCGCTTGGTATGGCAAGTTGTATGATAACAAAATGGCCCGTGTGCGCAAAGATGCGACGTTACTGAATGAGCTTATATCCAAGCACAATTTTTTCGACTGCGAGACGATGCTCAACCTGCGTGCTGAGAATGGCAGGCGGGTGTTTTACCTGCAAGCGGATATGGATGTGGTGTCGGACGGCTCTGACGGCGACCGTTTGCCGGCGATGCCCGAGGCGATTGTCAACTCGACGCACTATCAGCCGTTCACGAGTTATGCATGGTCGAAGAAAGGGACGGTGCCCAATCCGATCATTGCCGGTTGGGAGCGCCGGATCAAGGAGGCGGAAAAGGAGTTGGCGGATCGAGGCACCTCGGTGGAGCGCAAGAAATGGTTGCGCGAGCGTCTCGCCTATCTCAAACGGGGCGTTGCGGATTTAAAGAGTCGCAGTTTTCTCATTGCCGAGCATGACCCGTTCATTGTGGTTCCGGTGGCTCTGCTGGCGGCGCACAATGACCCCTTCGCACCGAAGGCCGGCGACTTTGCGGTGGTCATTTACGGCGACAAACTCTATCCGTCCATCGTGGGTGATGGCGGACCAAGCTATAAAGTAGGTGAGGCATCGCTGCGAATCGCACAGCAAATCAATCCGCGCGCCCTTTCCAATAACCGGCCAGTGTCCGATTTGAAAGTCAGTTATGTGATTTTCCCAGGAAGCCGTGATGCCGAGCGGAGCGTGCCAGACTATGCCAAGTGGCGCCAACGCTGCAACGAACTGCTCAACGAAATTGGCGGAATCGGTGATGGCTATGCGCTCCATGATTGGCCCGATACCCTGCCCAAGCCCACGCCTCCTGTCGTGCCGCCCACAGCCGCTCCGCCCACAGCGGTGCCGTCCAACTCGGTTCCATTGGCCCCCATGGACGAGAAACCCGCGACACCGTGATGCCCCATAGGGTTGACTTGGTAGGAGGACAGACTGGATGGCTATTTTCCGATCAGTGCGCAAAATTGACCGTGATGGCTATGATTCCCCCGTTCACAAACAGATGGCCTGCCGCCAGGAACAGGCCGCTAGCACATTCATGGTTAGTCCTGTCTATCCCCGGCCACCAGTCGTCGCATTTTTTCTGCAAACAGGGAGCGAACCACTATTACGAGTAAACCGATGCAGATCAGGGCGATTGCTGGTCCTAACAGTGATACGGTCACCCGGGCACTGCCTCCCATCAGGACCGCCGGGAGCGCGGCGATGTTTTCGATTCCACGTGACGCACCGAGCAGGGCGATGACTCCGGCACCGATGATGCCATGCCAGCGGTTGCGCAGCGAGAACAAGCTGCAAATGATCAAGGCACCGCCGAGGGTCAGCGCCTCGGTTAGAAAGCCGTATGCTGCGGGTTTTTCCATGAGTCGAAAGGCGGTCGCTCCCAGTGCGAGAACCAGCAGGCCGGAGAGAAAAATTACGAGGCGCATGGGATAAGGGGCCAGGGCAGCGGAGGATGATCGGAGGCCTTAGGCGGCGCGGTAGATTCTGGGTTGGAAGTCATTGGGGGTTTCCGGATGAAATATCTCGTCACCCACATGCACAAGGTACCAGCCCTCGGCTAGGGCGGCTTCCTGGGCTTCCCTGAGTTGCTTGTCGGTTTGCTTCTGTGAGACTGCCAGGCTGGCAATCAGTTCGCGCGCTTCTGAGTCGTTCATGACACGAGGTTAGGCTTGGGCGCGGGTAGTGTCAAGTTCAGCCGACTGGCTAGCTGGCATCTTGGCGCTTGCCTCGGAACTCAGTGTTCAACCTCAAGAGCGCTACGAGGCCGAGCAAGCTCAATTCCCTGAAATGCGAAGACTGGTTCCATCGGACGATGGGGCCAGTCCCATGGTAACCTTTGTTCGAGACATTGCGCTACCGCCCACAGCCGACACTTCGGAAACTCGACTTGCCCACTTCGTTGTAGAAAGCGAGGTCCAACGCTGACTTATGAATTTCATGAGGGAATACTTGATACCGGGTCGTTTGCAAGTCATCCTCCCGCCATGAAGCAGCTGACAGCGGCCATTTTCATGCTCATCGGAGGCATTGAGCCGTTTCTCGCAGCGGAGGCCGCCAACCCAAAGACAACGATTGGGGATTGCTCGGCCACCTAGGTTTCCTTACTAACCCATTGAAAAACAACGATGAAACTTGGATTCGTCACCGCCATCCTCCCAGATCTCAACCTCAACCAAGTCCTTGAATTCGCCGCTAAAGAAGGCTTCTCCTGCATCGAAGTCATGTGCTGGCCGGTGGGCAAGGCCGAGCGTAAGTTCGCCGGCATCACACACATCGACGTCGGCGGCTTCACCACGGACCAGGCCGATGACGTCAACGACCTCTGCGCCCAGCATGGGGTTAGCATCAGCGGCCTCGGCTACTACCCAAACCCGCTCGATCCCGACCTCGCCGCCGCCAAACGCCAGGTGGACCACCTCAAGAGGGTCATCGTCGCTGCGCATCAACTCGGGCTGAAGAACGTCAACACCTTCGTCGGGCGCGACCCATCCAAGACGGTGGATGAGAATTGGCCCCGTTTCCTCAAGACGTGGCGGCCGATCATCTCATTTGCCGAGGACCATGACATCAGCATCGGCATCGAAAATTGCCCGATGTCCTTCACCCGTGACGAGTGGCCTGGCGGCAAAAACCTCCTGACCACTCCGGTCATCTGGCGGCGGGCCTTCAGCGACCTCCCTAGCAAGAACTTCGGCCTCAACTATGACCCGTCGCACTTCATCCTTCAGCAGATGGATCCCATCTCGCCACTCCGCGAGTTCAAGGACAAGCTGTTTCACCTTCACGCAAAGGACGTGCGCATCCGCAGCGAGCGAATCAACGACGTGGGCATTTTCGCCTATCCGCTGGAATGGCATCAACCGCGCATCCCCGGCTTCGGCGATATCGACTGGGCACGCTACATGGCCGCGCTCTACGACATCGGCTACGACGGCCCGGTATGCATCGAGGTCGAAGACAGCAGCTTTGGCAGCACACTCGAAGGACGCAAAAATGCCGTGATAGTTGCCGGCAAGGTACTGGCACCATTCTTCGGATGAGTGACTAACCGCAAATTTTCCACATTCAGGCTTGCTGGCTGGACCCGGTATCGGCACACTCCGCCGAGTTTCCGGGATGGCTTATGCAACCGGTAACTTTTTTTTGACATTCCGGCCGGGTGATCCTGAATCTAACCGGATGGCCATCCGGCCCATGTCCATTGATCCATAACCATGAACCTCAACCTTCAAGGAAAAGTCGCCTTGGTAACCGGTGGCTCGCGCGGCATCGGTGCCGCCATCTGCCGTGCGTTCGCCGCCGAGGGCGTGCGCGTCGGATTCAACTATCATTCCAACCCGGAAGCCGCGGAGGAACTCGTCACCCAACTTCGTGGCCACGGCGTCGAGGCCGCTGCGGTGAGCGCAGACCTTGGCGAGGAAGCCTCAGTGCTTAACTTGATAGACCGGGTAGCCGCCGATCTCGGCCCTATCAACATCCTTGTGAACAATGCCGCGGTCTGCCCCAGCGGCCCGATGGAGAGCTATTCATGGGATGTCTGGCAACACACGCTCGACGTCAACGTCACCGGCGCGTTCGTCGCCTGCCGCGAACTGGCGTCCTCATGGCGGCAACACCAAACCCGCGGGAAAATCATCAACATCGTCTCCCAAGCCGCCTTCCTCGGCTCCACCTCCGGCCATTTGCCCTACGACAGCAGCAAGGGCGCGCTGCTATCCATGACCCGTGCCCTTGCTAGAGAGTTAGGACCGGAGGGCATCAACGTCAATGCCGTGGCCCCTGGCATGGTCAAAACCGAAATGGTTATCAAAAAACTTGAGGCCAAGCTCGACTTCTATCTATCCCGCATCCCCCTCAAACGCATTGCCGAGCCCGAGGAAATCGCCAATATCGTTATCTTTCTCGCGTCTGAGGCCGCCTCCTACATCACCGGGGCCACCATCGATGCCAGTGGAGGCGTGATGATGCATTAGCCACGCTGGCGATGCCAAGCGGACGCTCTACCCAAACCAATCTAACACACCAACCCAGCAACCCAAGCATGTCTGAAATGTCTATGTCCGTGCGGATCAGGCTCAGCCTGATGATGTTTTTCCAATTCATGCTCTTCGCGGTCTTCTGGTCGCAATTGGCGGCCTATCTGGACAAGATCGGCGTCGTTGGCCTATCCAAATCACTGATCCTCAGTTCGATGGCCATCGGGTGCTTGGCCTCACCCATCATCGGCATGATCGCCGACCGGTTTTTCCCCAGCCAAAAAGTCCTGGCGGCGGTCAACCTGCTGGGGGCGGTGTTCCTCGCGGTGGCCGGCCTGCAAAGCCAGCCGGTGACGGTTTTTGCCTGTCTGCTGGCATTCATGCTTTGCTACATGCCGACGTGGGGGTTGACCGGGGCCATCGCCATGTCGCATTCTCCGGCTGATAAATTCCCGCAGATCAGGGTTTTCGGGTCGATCGGTTGGTGGGCGTCGGGGGCCTTCAGCCTGGTGGCCATCAAGTGGCTCAAAGTGCCGGCCTTTGATGGCACCGCGACGCCGCTTTTTTGTGGTGCGGCCGTTAGCGTGGTGAGCGCGCTGCTGGCGCTGACGCTTCCCAACACGGAGCCGCCGGCCAAAGGGCAGCCGATGTCGGTGATGGATGCGCTGGGGCTGCGGGCACTGTCGCTGATGAAGGACCGCAACTTCGCGGTGTTTATTCTGGTGTCGTTTCTCGCGATGATTCCCTTCACGATTTACTGGTCATACTGCTCGGTGTTTCTCGAGGCGCAAGGGTTCAAGTACATCACCATCACCATGAACTGGGGACAATTCGCCGAAATGTTCCTCATGCTCATGGTCACTGTTGCCCTAACCAAGATGGGGGTCAAATGGGCGATGGCAGCCGGGCTGCTGGCAATGGTCCTGCGATATGTCGCGTTCTATCTGGGAGGGGTCTATCAGATTGGTTGGCTGTATTTCATCGGCATTCTCGTTCACGGGGTCATCTTCGGATTTTTCTTCGTAGGCGGGCAGATCTACATAGCACGCAAGGCACCGAAGGAGATTCAGGCGCAAGCCCAGGGGTTCATTTTCCTGGTCACCTTCGGCCTCGGCCTGCTCGTTGGAAACTTCGCCAACGGAGCCCTCATCGATCACTTCACCACCACCGTCAACGCCGTGAAAACTTATGACTGGGCGTCCGTGTGGGCCATCACCACCGGACTAACTGTCGCCCTGCTAGCCTTGTTTCTCCTATTGTTCAAGGATGACACGCCCGCTGCCACCGCCCACGCCAAGCGCTCATGAACAAGCCACTGTATTTCCTGGGAATAGACAACGGCGGCACCCTATCCAAAGCGGCGTTGTTTGATGCCGACGGGGTGGAAGTGGCCTCTGCATCCCGCCGGATAGAACTGATTGAAGCGCAGCCGGGGTGGTCCGAACGGAGTGCAACTGCCATGTGGCTGGACAGTGCAGCGGCGATCCGTGAAGTGGTTGAGCGCAGCGCCATTGATCCATCAGAGATCGCCGCCATCGCTTGCACCGGGCATGGCAACGGGCTCTATCTCGTTGATGGCAACGGGGTTCCCGTCCGCAACGCGATCAATTCCACCGATGGCCGCGCTGCCGACATCGCCGCCCGCTGGCAACTCGATGGCACCGCCGCCAAGGCCCTGCCACTCACCGCCCAATGCGTGTGGCCGGCCCAGCCCAACACACTGCTGGCATGGCTGAGTGAGCACGAACCGGAAACCATCGCCCATGCCGCTGCCGTGCTTTTTGCCAAAGACTTTACCCGCTTGCAACTCACCGGCGAAGTCTGGGCGGAACTCACCGATATGTCAGGCAGCAGCCTCATGAACGTCGTCACCGGCCAATACGACGACGACGTGCTGGCCCTCTTCGGCATCCGTGAATGCAAACGACTGCTTCCACCTATC
>JBAXCM010000219.1:0-7640 GCA_037141475.1 Verrucomicrobiota bacterium
GCGTTACATGCAGGACTATCTCGCCTGTGTCCAATCGGTGGATGACAACGTCGGGCGGATCCTCGACTATCTCTCCGAAACAGGGCTGGCAGCGAACACGATTGTCATCTACACCAGTGATCAGGGATTTTTCCTTGGCGACCACGGTCTCTATGACAAGCGCTTTATGTACGAGGAATCGATTAGGATGCCTTTCCTTGTGCGCTGGCCCGGCGTCATCCAGCCCGGTTCCAGCCAATCGGCCATGGGCATCAATGTTGATTTCGCGCCTACCTTCATGCAGGCGGCAGACCTGCCAGTGCCCGCTGATATGCAAGGCCGCAGTTTGGTGCCCCTATTTCATGGCGAGCGGCCTGCCGACTGGCGCAGCAGTTGGTATTACCGCTACTATCATGATCCGGGCGACCACAACACCCGTGCCCATTACGGGGTGCGCACTGAAACGCACAAGTTGATATACTTTTGGAAGATTGACCAGTGGGAGATGTATGATCTGGTCAAGGATCCCGCTGAACTGCACAACATCCAACGGGATCCCGCCGAGGCCGACACCTTTGCCAAGTTGAAGGCAGAACTCTATCGCTTGAAAAAGGAACTCAAGGATGAGGATCAGTTCGCCGACGAAGAACCGGGATCCACGCCAAGCGCCGCCAAGCCGAATGCCACCAAGCCTAAACCGGCCAAATAAATCCATTAGATATACATCCCATTCGGATCGGCGGTCACAGACCGCCTATGCGAATGCATCTCAGGCGCCTTGCCGCAACCATGTGAAAAATGACGATGTGTCCGCAGCCATTGGGATGGCGCATTTGGTTTTCTGTGCCAGGCAGGCGAGGCGTTCTGGAATGGGCACTTGGCCGGGGCCAAACACGCGGTCGAGGGTTTCTGGGAATTTAGCGGGGTGAGCTGTGGCGAGTATAACGCTGTTGGCCTTCGGGTGGTCTTGGTGCCATTGGCGTGCGGCGCACCAACCGACAGCACCATGCGGGTCGAGTTGATAGTTATAGTTGGCGGCCACATCGCGGATGGCGGCGAGGGTGTCCTCATCACTCACTGAGTAACCACCGATGCGGCTGCACATCGCGCTGCGGTCCTGATCAAACAGGGCGAGCAAACGGGCGAAATTTGACGGGGCACCCACGTCCATGGCGCTGGAGATGGTGGGTTGGCTCGGGCGCGGGGCATAGGCATCACCTGCCAGATAGTTGGTGAGCACGTCGTTGCGGTTGTTGGCGGCAATGAAACGCTCGACTCTGAGGCCGAGGCGTTCGGCTAGTAGTCCAGCTGTCAGGTTTCCGAGGTTGCCGGAAGGCACAACAAACACCGGGGATACGCCCGCAGGCAGAAGCCTGGCACTATGGATGTAGTAGAAAATTTGTGGGACGAGGCGGGAAATATTGATGGAGTTGGCGGAGGTTAGAAGCAGGCGCGCGGCCAAGCCAGGATCCAACAAGGCTGCCTTTACCAGTCGCTGGCAATCATCGAACGAGCCATCAATCTCAAGTGCAGTGATATTACCACCCAAAGTGGTGAGTTGCTTTTCCTGGAGTCCGCTGACTTTGCCGCGAGGATAGAGAATGACCACCCGGATGGCCGGCACTCCAAGAAAGGCATGGGCCACAGCCCCGCCGGTATCGCCGGACGTGGCCACCAGCACAGTGAGGAGTCGGTCGTCGTCTCGGGTGAACCAACTCATGAGGCGGGCCATGAACCGTGCGCCAAAGTCTTTGAAGGCGAGCGTCGGGCCGTGAAATAACTCTAACACATATTGTTGGGGGGCCACTTCAATGAGTGGCGCGTCAAAGGCGAGCGAGTCGTTGACGATCATCCGCAAGGTGTCCTCGGGCACGTCCTCGCCGAAAAATGCCTGTGCCACCCGGCAGCCGATCTCTTGGAATGTCAGCTCCCGCCAGACGTCCCAGAAGCCGGGGTCCAGGCGCGGCAGTCGCTCTGGCAGATAGAGACCGTTGTCCGGAGGCAGCGAGGCAAGCACCGCTTGCTTGAGCGGGACGCGGTAGCTGGCATCGTTGGTGCTTACAAAGCGCATGGCGTCCTCTTGAGGGTTAGATGACGTGGACGCCGCGCGGGTTGATCCGGGAGACGTAGATTTGGTTGAGCAGAGGCACGGCGGCAAACACCTTGGAGATGGCCTCGCTAGCTTTGCGTGCGGTGGCTTCTCCTTCACACAGGGCAAATACGCTCGGACCTGCTCCGGAGATGGAAAACCCGAGGGCTCCGGCAGCCATGGCAGCGCGTTTGGCACGATAGAAATCGGGAATGAGCTTTTGGCGGCGGGGTTCGGCGATCACATCGTGAATCGAGCGGCTGATGAGGCCGTAATCCTCTTGGATGAGGCCGCATAGGAGGCCGCCGAGGTTGCCGATCTGCTGGGTTGCGTTGATCAGGGGAATCTCCTTAGGCAGAATTTCCCGCGCGACTTTTGTTAGAATCTCTATATCCGGATGGACCACAGCGACCCATAGGTTGGCAGGGGCGGGGATGCTTGCGACGTCGAGTTCATCGTTAGAGCGAATGAAAACGATACCGCCGAGCAGGCATGGGGCGACATTGTCGGCGTGCCAGGCACCGTCGGCGGAGGCTTCACCGGCCATGGCGAAGGGGAGCAGCTGTTGTTTGGTAAGAGGCTCGCCGATGAGAGTGTTGACGGCGAAGGCACCTGCCACAGCACTCGCTGCTGAGGAGCCGAGCCCGCTGCCAAATGGCATTTTTTTGTGGATTTCCATTTCGATGCCGCGGTCGCTCATGCCGAGGTGGCGCAGCAAATCGAGAGCGGCGACCCCGGCAGTGTTGTGTTCCGGGTCGAGGGGCAATTTCCCTTGATCGCCGGTGATTTGGGTAATGCGAAAGCCCGGGACGTCCGAATGCCTGACGACCACTTCGTCTCCTGGGGCATCGATGGCAAAGCCAAGCACGTCGTAGCCGCAGGCGACGTTAGCGACGGTAGCTGGGGCGAACACGCGGATTTCGTGATCGGGCTGGGACTTCATAACTTCGAATCTCCTAACATATAAGTGGGATGGCTTGAGGTGGTGCGTCAGACTGCGGAGAGGAGGCTAGCCCAGGGCTTTTTCCATCAACGTGTTCATCCGGCTGACCGTGTCGCGGGCGTCTTCCAAGAGGCCCGCAGCGATCAATGCGTTATCGAACAACTGGTGGGCAACGAGCCCTGCCAATTCTGGATTGCTGTCCTTGGCGGTGGCCAACTTGCGCAGCAACGGGTGGCGCGGATTGACCTCGAGCTCGACTTTCACCTCGTCCTTGTAGTTTTCATCCATCGCCCGCATCATCTGGCGCATTTGCGGGCTGAGGCCGTCGGCGGGCACCAGAGCGATGACCGGGCTATCGACCAAGCGTTTGCCACTGGCCACGGTGGTGACCCGATCACCGAGTTGTGCCTTGAGAAACTCACAGAGGGCGGCGGTCTGGGCCGCATCTAGCGAGTCGCCCGTGGCTTCTTGGGCCTCCATGTCGACCCCGGCGTGACGGATAGATACTAATTTTTTGCCATCGAATTCGCGCAGCGCGTCCACCACATATTCGTCCACCATCTCGGTAAAAAAGATCACCTCGATGCCGCGCGCCTGGAAGGCCTCTAGGTAGGGACTGTTCTCGAGGCTTTCCCGGTTGGTGCCTACCAAATAGTAAATCTCGCTCTGGCCGTCCTTGGCCCGCGTCACGTAATCTGCAAAGCCGCACAACTCGCCGGGGGCGGCCATTGACGATTCAAATCGCAGGAGCTTGGCTAGGGCATCGCGGTTCGCATAATCGGTGGCGACGCCTTCCTTGAAAAACCGGTCGAACTTGCGATAGAACCCGCGGAATTTTTCAGGGTCAGCCTCGGCCTCTTTTTCAAACATTTTGATCACCCGTTTGCTCAGCACGCTGTTGAGTTTGCGGACCAGAGCGCTGTCCTGCATGGTTTCGCGCGAAATGTTCAAGGGCAGGTCGGCGCTATCCACCACCCCCTTCACGAAACGCAGCCACTCCGGCAGCAATCCCTTGGGATCCTCGTCGATGAGCACCTTGCGGCAATACAGCGCCACCCCGCCGTCCACCTTGCCAAACCCCATCCGCTCCGGATTTTCGCTAGGCGCAAACAATAGTGCGTTAATCGAGATCGGCGCGTCGGCACTGAAATGCAGGCGATAGGCCGGTTCGTCAAACGCCTTGCCGGCAAATTGGTAGAATGCCTTGTACTCGTCTTCAGAAATTTCCGTCTTGTTCTTCAACCAGAGCGCCTCCACCTCGTTGATCCGCTTGCCATTGAGGAAAATCGGGAATCCAACAAAATTGCTGTAGGTCTCGATGAGCCCCTTGACCCGCGCCTCGCCGGCATACTCGGCTTGATCTTCCTTCAAGTGCAGCACCACCTTGACGCCCCGCGTCTGGCCGGGCGCTTCCTCAATCGTGTATCCGCTGGCCCCGTCGCTGGTCCACACCAACTCGTCGCCATCCGCCCGCCAACTGCGCGTAAATACCTCCACCTTGTCCGCCACCATGAATGCCGAGTAAAACCCGACCCCAAATTGGCCTATCAACTTGTTCGGTGCCCCGCCGCCGGCCTTGACCGCGTCCAAAAATGCCTTGGTCCCGGAGTGGGCGATCGTGCCGAGGCTCTTCGTCAGTTCCTCGCGGGTCATCCCGATGCCATGATCGGCAAGAGTCAGCGTGCGGGCTTCCTCATCGGTCGTTAGATGAATCTCCATCGCCAACCCAGGCTCCTGCACGTGTTTTTCGGTCGCCTCAACGTGCCGCAGCCGCTCCATCGAATCGGAGGCATTGGAGATTAATTCTCGCAGGAAAATCTCCTTGTCCGTGTACAATGAGTGAACCACCAAGTCCAATAGTTGGCGGATCTCGGCTTGAAACGGCTGCTGTTCTTTGATTGCGTCGGTCATGGTCTAATCGTAATTTCTGAGGTTGCGTCCGCGGTCACGGAACGGCCACCACCGTAGCCGATATCTCCAACCCTGTCAAAACCCTGAAAAAACAAAAATCACCATTGACAACGCCCCTCGTTTCACATCATCCGCTTTTTGCAGGAATTCCTCCTAAAGGTAGGATATGCGCAATCTTAGCAACTCCCCGCAGTGCCAAGCCGACGCCTTTCTCCTATCATTCATTTCGTCACGCACCCCTACCGCCACCATGATCACCAAAATCGACCACCTCGGCATCGCCGTCAGATCCATTGATGAAGCCCTCCCCTACTACGAATCCGTGTTGGGCCTCACCTGCGAGGGCCGCGAGGAAGTCGAATCACAAAGGGTCAAGACCGCCTTTTTTGCCGCCGGCGAAGTCCACATCGAGTTGCTCGAACCCACGTCCGACGACAGCCCAATCGCCAAATTCCTCGAGAAGAACGGCCCTGGCATCCATCACATTGCCTTTGCCAGCGACGACATTCACGGCCAACTCAGCCAGGCCAAGGATCGGGGCGCGCGGCTCATCCACGAAGTGCCTTTCGATGGTGCCGGCGGCAAGTTGGTAGCCTTTCTCCACCCAAAATCCAGCTTCGGAGTACTCACCGAGTTCTGCCAAGCCAAACACTGACATCATCACCTCCCCCCAATTCTAACCACACCACACATTATGGCCATCGATCCCGCACTCATGGAAAGCCTCAGTCTCCGCCGCACGGAAGCCCTCGACGGGGGCGGCAAAGACCGCATCAAAAAACGCCACGAAAAAGGCATGCTCACCGCCCGCGAGCGCCTCGCCGCCTTCTTCGATGAGGGCGTATTTATCGAATTCGGGATGCACGCCCATCATTCATGCATCAACTTCGGCCTCGAAAAACGTAAAATGCCCGGCGACGGCGTCGTCTGTGCCACCGGCGTCGTGGACGGCCGCCAAGTCGCCGCCTTCGCCCAGGATTTTACCGTCGGCGGCGGGGCCGTCGGTGCCATCCACGCTAAAAAAATCTGCGATTTACTCGATTTCGCCATCAAAGCCGGCATGCCCGTCGTCGGCATCAACGACTCTGGCGGCGCTCGCATCCAGGAAGGCATCGAGGCCCTCTCCGGATATGGCCAAATATTCTTCCGCAATGTGCTGGCCTCCGGCGTGGTCCCCCAAATCTCGATCATCGCCGGTCCCTGCGCCGGTGGCGCGGCCTATTCCCCCGCTCTCACCGACTTTATCATCATGACCCGCCGCAACGCGAACATGTTCATCTGCGGCCCCGATGTCATCCGCGCCGCCACAGGCCAAACCGCTTCTCTGGACCAATTCGCCAGCGCCGACGCCCATGCCCAGGTCAGCGGCAACATCCACCTCATCGCCGAAGACGATACCCACGCCATCGCCCTCTGCAAACGCCTGCTGGACTACCTGCCGTCTAACAACCTCAGCAATCCGCCGCACCGGATGAATGAGCAAATTGAAATTGTCGAGGACCTGCAAATGCACGAAATCATCCCCGCCGATCAAAAGGCACCCCTCGATATGCAACAGGTCATTGCCCGGGTCATGGACCCCGGCAGTTGGTTTGAAATCATGCCTGATTTCGCCCCTAACATCCTCGTCGGCTTCGCCCGCCTCGAAGGTCTCGTCATCGGCATCGTCGCCAGCCAACCCACTGTCAAAGCCGGTTGCATCGACATCGACGCCTCTGACAAAGCCGCACGCTTCATCCGCGTCTGCAACATCTACTCAATCCCGATCCTCTCCATGGTCGATGTTCCCGGCTTCATGCCAGGGCTGGCTCAGGAACGCGGCGGCATCATCCGCCACGGTGCCAAGATGCTCTTTGCATGGGCCTCGGGCACCGTGCCAAAAATCACCCTCATCTGCCGCAAAGCCTACGGCGGTGCCTATTTGGCCATGTGCCCCACGGACTTGGGTGCCGACTTTGTGTTCGCCTGGCCCACTGCGGAAATCGCCGTCATGGGGGCCCAGGGCGCCATGAAGGTCCTTTACAAAAAGGAACTCGAAGAAGCCGCCGATCCCAAGGCCCTCGAACAAGAATTGCGCAAAGCCTACAGCGAAAAATTCTCCTCGCCCTATCAGGCGGCCAGCAATGGCATGATCACCGATGTCATCGATCCCGCCGTCACCCGCTCCACCCTCGCGCTGGCCTTCCGCGGCATCATGAATAAGCACGAAAGCCGCCCTCAGAAAAAACACGGCAACATCCCGCTCTAACACCATGCAGCCCTTCACCTTGCTCGCCGCCGCCTTGGCTCTTACCCTTGCTGGCATCTTCGACAGTCTCGCCCACTTCGTCGGCTCCCTCGTCATTATCGCCTCACTCGTCTGGAGCGGCTTCTGCCTCCTCTCCTATCTGCTCCGGCGCGGCACCCCCGCTTCCAGACATGTTGCCACAGCCGCAGCCGCCATCCCGCGGCAGGCCGCCCCAGCACCACAGGCTGCGGCCATGCCTGATGCAGCCATCCCGGATGCGATCATCGCAGTGATTGCCGCGGCGGTCCAAACGATGCTCGACGAAAAACATAAAATCATCTCTATCAAGCCCCAGGATTCCTCTTGGGAGAAAGCCGGCCGCCAAGCCGTTCTCTCATCTCACCGCCTCCGCTAAACTCCCTAACAAACCGAACCGTCCTCCCCATGCCCATAAAACATCTCCGCATCCCCGTCGAAGGCAAGTCCTACGA
>JBAXCM010000220.1:0-7632 GCA_037141475.1 Verrucomicrobiota bacterium
CACTGGAACAACGCCTTTCTCGTTGATGGGCAGACGCCACTGGGCTTGCCAGAGATCCCCGTTGGCGAGCACCGCAATATCGGCTGGCTCTCCCAAGGCCGCAGCAACCCTCACGAAGCCGCCGCTCTGACTGTGGACCTCGGCGAAACGCTCGACGTGGATGGCGTGCGCCTGGTGCCTGCCAAACGCCCAACCTCGGATTTGCCCAGTGGCTTCGGATTTCCCCGCAAATTGATCATTTCAGTGAGCGAGACGAATGACTTCGCCGGCATCGGGAAGGATGCGGTCGTCGCCGAGAGGGATGGCCCCAATCCCGGCCACAACCCAGTCCAGATATCCTTCGCCAGCCACCGAGGTCGTTATGTTAGAATTGAAGCCACCGAGTTATGGAAAGCATTCGAGAGTTACCCGGCATTTTTCGCTTTGAGTGAGGTGGAACTCCTCGCCGGAGATAAAAATCTGGCGCTGGGGAAGGTTGCCAGTTCGCCCGATGGAATGCCTAACCTGTTTGCCACCGGTGGCACTTATTGGAGCAGCGCAGCCCTCACAGATGGTTTTGGGCCTGAGGGGCGGCTTGTGACCACTCGCGAGTGGCTCATTCAACTCGATCGGCGCCTGCAATTGGAGACCCGCTGCCACGACCTGCACAGCGAGGCAAATTTGTTGGTAAGCCAATGGCGACGGGCCGGGCAGGTCGGCTTGACGGTTCTCGGATTGGTTGGCGCATTCTTGATTATCGCCTTACCCATCCGCTATCGCATTCACGCCAACCGCGAGCTGCTCAAGGTGCGCGAACGCATCGCCAGTGACCTCCACGACGAGGTCGGCTCCAACCTCGGCAGCATCCAAATGTTCGCCGACCTCGCAGAGGGTCGTGCCGGTCCGTCCGACGACCTGAAACGCATCCAGCGAATCGCCGCCGAGACGGTCAGTGCCGTTCGCGACATCGTCTGGTTATTGCGGCCTCAAGGCGATCACCGGATTGGCACGCTCGAACACTTGCGCGAAACCAGCTCAATCATGCTCGAGTCCCTCAAGTGGCATTTCGCCGCCAACGAGGCCGCATGGCAGGTCGAGTTGCCCGAAGAGGATACCCGTCACCTGTTTCTATTTTTCCGCGAGGCACTTCACAACGTCATGCGTCATGCCCGTGCGGAGCAGGTCGATGTCCAAATCGAAGTGGCGGCCGGCGAATTCCGGCTAACCATCACCGACGATGGCATTGGCATCGCTCCGGAGCGCTTGCAACGGCCCGCCACCCTCCATGCCTTGCGCCAACGGGCCGAGGCTCTCGGTGCCATCCTTGCCATCGAAAGCGAACCGGGGCATGGCACACGGCTCGGCCTGGCCGTGCCACTGGCCCGCAAGTGTCGGAGCAAGCGCCATGCCTGAGTTGGGAAGATGGAACCCTGTCCATGGGTAGGGTCAAAGGCAGGTGGCCATGAGTGGGGGCAGGGAGTCAATTCTCCGATGCTCTTGGTGCCATCTGGTGGGTGAGCTGCACTGGGGAGAGTGCAGCATGCCCGGACCGGGGAGGCAACTACCGCATTCCGCGCGTTGTCACAAGGTGGCTATCTCAACAAGACGGAGTTATCGCTGATCCAAGGACCCCAAGCCTGTTGATTTCGCGCTGTCCCCCACCCCGTCCAGGATGCGTGCTTGATCAAAATCGTAGGGAGTAAGTTCCATCACAACCCACTGGCCCGGTTCAAATACGGTGGCAGCATCCGCCAATCGCTTCGACAAATGCGCCAATATCCGCTTGCCATTGGGCAACTCAGCTCGGTAAAGAACCTCCCCTAGGCGCTCAAGAATCGGTCCGGATGTGTGAAGGGTCGCGTCTGGCATATTTCCCGCCCTGCTTACGGGCAGGCAACCTGCTTTTCAAGCATGATGTTCCAGACTTCCTGACCCCGGGTTTGAATTGCCAGCGAAGGGGCCCGCAATTCCGGAAAATGCTCTGGAACTCTCCAGGGCCAACGGCCCGGAAATCCAAACCTCGAAAAATGTGCCAAAGCATTTTCCACCGAGATCAGAAACGATGATGCTGTGAAAGCGCAGCCCGAACGCTCAAAAAGCGGGTCGGCTTGTCAATTCTAAATGTTCATTTGCAAAACTCAGTATTCGGTCTTCTTGACGACCTTCTTGACAGTCTTCTTGACGACCTTTTTGGCGGTCTTTTTGGCAGTCTTTTTTACAACCTTGGTAGCGACTTTTGCAGCTAGCGGTTTGGCCGGGGGGGTCTTAGCAGGCGTTTTTTTGCCTGACTGGCTGGACCCGGCAGGCGTAGCGAAACTCGGAGAGCTGTCCAGTTCGATGCCGAAAATTCCGCCGACGTCGTCGAGCGCGATGTCACTGGAGCCATCAGCAACATGAGCGATTGCGGCATCGCCGGCACCGGTGATGAGTTCGGAATGATCCACGCCACGCAGCAGAAACAAGAGTTCCGGCTGGTCGTCGAGGCGAACACCCACGCCATAGACGACGGCCGCACAATGCTTGCAAATCCCGGCAGAGTCGGGACAAGAACACTTGAATGATATGTCTTTGGGCTCGGGAAACAGACCGCTGTCCCGCTTGATGACCGCTTCCATGACCGACGGCGGCAATTTGCCCTGAAGCAGGCCAATGAGGGACGTGATCTTGCCAGAGCATTCCTTTTTCAAGGCATTCCAGCGGTCTCTCTTGAGTGCCTTGATTGTGATATTGACCTTGTAGAGGGACGAGCCGCTAACCAACGCCTCGATGGCACCGTCCTTCACCTTCAAATCAATCACCGCACCATGTCGCAGGTAACTGCGGCCGCGCGGCAGGCGGTTTTCGTAGTCGCGGTACCGTTCCAAGTTATCATTCCACGACTTACCCCAAAATGTGGTGGCCAGCTTGGTGCCGGCAACGGTCACCGGGGTGAGATTTTCGCCCTTTTTCTCAAGTTTTTTAGCGAGTTTTTCCGCATTTATTTTCTTTTGTGCGACGGAGACATAAGGCGCAAATCCATAATAGTTATAACGACTCATAATGGGATTATTCGTTGGTATTGATTTGGTTGATATCCAGCGCGACGAGACGCAGCAACTCGCCATCACTCATTTCAGTCAAGGCGATTTCGCCGCCCCCGGCAAGCACTCCGTCGGCCACTCCGCGCTTTTCAGTGATGATGGCATCAATCGTCTCTTCAAGAGTGCCGCGACAAACAAACTTGTGCACCAGCACATTGCGCTTCTGGCCGATGCGGAAAGCGCGGTCGGTGGCTTGGTTTTCCACGGCGGGGTTCCACCAGCGATCGAAATGAATCACATGGGAGGCAGCGGTGAGGTTGAGGCCGGTACCGCCGGCCTTAAGTGAGAGCAGGAAAAACGGCGGGCCGGCGTCACGTTGGAATTCATCGACGAGGGCACGGCGTTGTTTGACCGGGGTTTGTCCGGTTAGAACGAGGCCATCGCGTTTAAAAACGCCTTTGAGGTGGTGTCGCAAGGCTGGAATGATTTCGGTGAATTGTGTGAAAACCAGGACCTTTTCCTGGCGTTCGGCGATGGGTTCGCAGAGTTCCTCGAGGCGTCTGAACTTGCCGCTGTGGGCTGCGGTGTAGTCGCCGTCTCCACTGAATTGTGAGGGATGATTGCAGATCTGTTTGAAGTTCATCAAGGCGGCGAGGATGAGCCCGCGCTTCTTGATGCCATCGGTGGTTTCGAGTTGTTTGGCCAGTTGGGCGACCACGCCCTGATAGAGGACTGCCTGTTGTTTGGTGAGTTGGCACCAGACGTTCATCTCAGTTTTGTCGGGCAAATCACTGATGATAGACTTGTCGGTCTTCAAGCGGCGCAAGATATAGGGACTCACCAGCTTGCGCAACGGCGCGTAATGGAACTCCGACTGTTGCGAGAGGGATTTGACGAAACGAGTGAACGCCGCTGCGTTTCCTAGCAACCCGGCGTTGGTGAAGTCAAACAGCGACCACAAATCGCCAAGGCGGTTTTCTACCGGCGTACCGGTTAGGGCGATGCGGATCTTCGCGTTTACTTCCTTGACCGCGCGGGTCTGCGCTGCGGCGGGATTCTTGATTGCCTGGGCCTCATCAAGAATTGCCAAGCGCCATGGGAAAGTTTTGAGAGCGGGCATGCGGGTGAGCATGCCATAAGTGGTGACGACCAAATCTGTCTGAGCCATGGCCGGGAGTTTGCCTTTGGCTAGGGCCGCGAGCTTGGAGGAATCCCCGCCTGAAGGATGGGCGATGAAAAGGCGCAGACTGGGCGTGAATTTTGCGGCCTCCGCCTGCCAGTTGGCTAACAACGAAGCCGGCACAACTAACAACGCCGGACCAGCCGCCGCTTGTTCGCGCTTCAAATGAAGCAACAACGCGAGGATCTGGATGGTTTTTCCCAATCCCATATCGTCGGCGAGGCATGCGCCGAGGCCGAGTTGGGTCATAAAGTACAACCAATTGACGCCGACTATTTGATAGGGCCGGAGTTCGGCGCGCAGGTCCGGATGGCGGGTGATGGCTGCCGCTCTTGCCGGATCGCGCAATCGCTCAAGCATATCTGCCAACCATGAACCGGCCTGGATGCCGCTCCATTCCCGGGCATCGGGTGTGAGCAAACGCGTCTCGGCCGGATCGATGCCAGAGCCGGAGAGCAAGCGCAGTGCCTGTTGGAAGGACACTCCGTCGGCAAAGTGCATCCGCTGGGCATCCTGCCAATGCTCGAGAACCGCTTGAATTTTTTCCGAGTCGGCCTCGACCCACCTGCCTTTGATCATGACCAGCCCCTGGGCGTTTCGCAGTGCCTGAAGTTCTTCAGGCGACAGGCGTTCACCGTCGAGGGTCACCTCGATTTGGAAACTCAGCAAACCATCCAAACCCAGACCAGACGGCCGATCCCCGCCGACGGTGACGTTCACCTTGGGCCGAGGTGGGTTGGCGGGTTTCCACCAATCCGGGATTCGCACCGCTAAGCCGGAGTCTTCGAATACCTTCACCTCCTTCAGAAACGCCAATGCCTCGGCTGGCCGCCATGCCTGCTGGCGATAAATCGCGGCACTTTCAACTTGGTCAGCCAGCCACGAACTGCGCCCCGCCGCCAGGCTCACCGGCTCAAGCAAATGCAGCAGGCTCGCCCGGTTTTGCCTGCCCGCATATTCCTTGATGGCCTGCTGCAACAGCACATGGCGCGGCTTGCCCTCCGGGGTCAATCCACTGGTATAAGTTGCCAAAAACGCGAATGGCCGGTCGGCATCCCGCTTGTTTTCCGCCAAATGGAAAGTGACCCGTCCGACGACATGCCAATGCGGCAATGTCTTGGCCAACCAGCCATCGGCATCTGCCCCGGAAGCCGCGATCTGCCGCTCCACCTCCATGCCAAGATCTTCCCACAACCGTTGCAACACCGCCACGGATAGATATTCGCTGCCACGCAGCGGCGGGCATGTGTCCAGAAAACCGGCCAACTGGGCCTCCTCGGGCCGGGCCATCCCGCCATGGCTGCGATGACAATAGGCAGTGAGCCACAGGCCCGCAAAATCCCGCCAGTAAGCTGCTGGAGCGGGCAATTCAGCGGCTGACGCCAGCCCAGCCAGCCACAGCAGCACAGCACCATTGCCCGCATCGCAAGCCTTGCTGGCAGAACCCTCGAGCGCCTTGGAAAAACAAAAGATCTCCTCCGCCCAATCGTCGATGATCAGATGAGCATGAGGTGATAATCCTAAAGCAAATGGCATAATACGACAAATGGGGCACTAGCGATGTCTGCGGCCACAAGACAAACCAGCCAAAGCCCCTTCAATCGGGACGTTGGCTGGGAAAATAAACAATCACACAGCTACGGCACCCGGACGTGCTGCCGGGACCGCTGCTCAAAATTTAAGACTTGTAGCGGAGACGCTTCTTGTGGCGGTTCTGCTTCATGCGCTTCTTGCGCTTATGCTTGTTGATCTTCGTCTTACGGCGTTTCTTGATGGAGCCCATGGCGTTTGTAGGTTGTGTTAGTTTGCGGTGAAAGATGTCGGCCGATTTCTAGCGGCTGTCTCTGTGTGGTATTTGGGGTGGCGGTCTGCGACTGCCGAAATGACTGATGAGAATGGGTCAGGGAACGAGTTTGTTGAGGGGGTATTCGATGATGCCTTCGGCACCCAAGCGCTTGAGGTCGGGGATCATGTCTCGAACCACGATTTCGTCAATCACCGTCTCAACGGCTACCCACCCATCCTCCGCAAGTTGCGAAACCGTTGGGCGGCGCAGCGATGGCAACTTGAGCAGCAACTCGGCCAAGCAATTCTGTGGCAAATTCATCTTGAGGCCAACTTTACCCCGGGCACCTAGTGCCGCCTTGAGCAACAATACAATGCGATCCATCTTCTCCATCTTCCATGGATCGGCCGCCGCCGCCGGGCTGGCATAAAAATGCGGGAACGACGTCAGCAGCGTGTCAACGATGCGCAAGTGATTGGCTTTGAGCGATGATCCGGTTTCGGTGACATCGACGATGGCATCGACCAAATCCGGGACCTTGACCTCGGTGGCCCCCCAGGAAAATTCGACTTCGGCGTGGATTCCGCGCTCCTTGAGGTAGCGCTGGGTGATGCCCACGCCCTCGGTGGCAATGCGTTTGCCTTCAAGGTCGGCTGGTGTGCGGATGGGCGAATCCTCCGGCACCACCAGCACCCAGCGGGTCGGCCGGGTCGTGGCCCGGGAATACGGGAGTTCCGCCAAATCCACCAAATCCACTCCATTTTCGTAAGCCCAGTCGTAGCCGGTGATCCCGCAATCAATGAACCCTTGGCCGAGGTACCGGCCGATTTCCTGTGCGCGGATCAGATAAAGCGACAATTCCGGGTCGTTCGACGCGGGCCGCAAGCCACGCGACGACACGTACACCTCATAGCCAGCCTTGGCCAACAGCTCGATTGTCGGCTCTTGCAGGCTGCCTTTCGGAATTGCAAATCTCAGGGAGGGCGGGGCTTCCATTGCGGGGACGAATCTTGTGGGCTATCCGGGGCAGCGAATCAAGCCGAGTTTTCCAAAATGTGAGAATTTTCCGCAAATTGGCATCGCGCCGGTTCCGATTACGATGTAATTACCCGTTGGTGGCTACGCCTCGGTCCACAACAAACCCGTCCCTCATGCCAACGCGTGGCTTCGCACTGGTAACGGTTTTGGCTTGCCTGATCCTGCTGACTATCTTGGTGGTCGGGTTGCTGAGTCTATCGACCATTGCCCTGCGCAGTTCCGGCCAAACGACCTATGTTGTGCGGGCTCAGGCGAATGCCAGAATGGCCCTGATGCTGGCCCTGGGCAACTTGCAACGGCAGGTCGGACCGGACACTCGGGCCACTGCGGCGGCTTCGATTCTGGGTGCCGAGGGGATTGCCCAGCCGCACTGGACGGGTGTTTGGAGCACCCGCAATCCAGACGGCACATCCTTGCTAACCCGTGACGACAAGACGGGCGGCCTGCGCGACAGCCGCAGCAGCAGCCACCCTAATCCGGAAAAGCTTGCCCTTGCTTGGCTGGTGAGCGGTGGCGAAAGCGGTGCGCCCATCAGCCCGCGCCTGCCGCCTTCGGGCGAACCCATCAAACTCGTCGGCCCCGGCACCCTCGGCCAAGCCGCCACGCTTGACGAGGTATCAGCTCCGCAG
>JBAXCM010000221.1:0-7554 GCA_037141475.1 Verrucomicrobiota bacterium
CCCCGCCATCCACGGTATCCTCGTGCAGTCGCCCCCACCCAAACACATCGATGAGGCAGCCATCATCCGCGCCATTGATCCACGCAAGGACGTCGATGGATTCCACCCCGAAAACGTCGCAAAACTCGTGCTGGAGGATCCCAGTGGCTTCGTGCCATGCACTCCCGCCGGTTGCATCAAATTATTGGATTCGGCCGGACTTGCCACGGCTGGGGCGGAAGCGGTGATCATTGGCCGCAGCATGATCGTGGGCAAGCCGTTGGCCCTGCTGCTCGTCTCCAAACACTCCAACGCCACCGTCACAATCGCCCATTCGCGCTCCCGTGACCTGCCCGCCATCTGCCGCCGCGCAGATATCCTCATCGCCGCAGTCGGCCGCCCAGAAATGGTCAATGCCAGCTGGATCAAGCCCGGCGCAGTCGTCATCGACGTCGGCATCAACCGAGTGCCAGATGCTACAAAAAAATCCGGCTACCGGCTCACCGGGGATGTAGCCTACGACGAAGTGGCGCCCCTGTGTGCCGCTATCACCCCGGTGCCCGGCGGCGTGGGCCCGATGACCATTGCCATGCTCATGCAAAATACCCTGCAAGCGGCACGCCAATCGGAAAGCTAATTACCGAGCCGACCATGCGGTTCAAGTTGTCCAATTTGACCTCGCGACAGCAACTTTGGCTTTTCAAGCACCCTGGATTGGCCGCTGCAATCGGCATCACATCAACTGGGCACCGGCTTCGGCAAGTTCCGAGCGTTCGCCGCGGTTGAGGGCGATGTGCGCCGTGAACGGTTGTCCTTTGAGCCGGTTGCGGGTGTAAACCAGGCCGTTAGAGCGACTATCGACATAGGGATTATCGATTTGTGCCGGATCACCGACCATCACTAATTTGGAATCGCGGGACATGCGGGTGACGATGGTTTTGGCCTCTCGCGGGGTGAGTTGTTGGGCCTCGTCGAGGATGAAAAACCGGTTAGGTATAGAACGACCGCGGATGTAGCAGAGGGCTTCGATTTCGAGGATCCCCTGTTCCATGAGGAGTTCGTAGGGTTTTTTGAGGGGGGCGGACGATGGGTTGGCGCGGGGTTGCTTGCGGCGAGGTCCCAGCGGCGTGTCGGGGCGCATCAGCAAGTCCAGAGCATCATGAATCGGTTGGAGCCACGGCCGCATTTTTTCCTCCAACGAGCCGGGGAGGAACCCGAGTTGCTCGCCCATGGCGATGACCGGGCGGCTGACGGTCATGCCGTGATAGCGGTGTTTGAACATTTCATGAAGGCCGGCGGCGACGGCGACCAGGGTCTTGCCGGTGCCGGCGTGGCCGTAGCATGTGACCAGCGAAATCTCCGGATTGAGCAGTGCATCGATGAGGCAGCGCTGGCCGAGGTTGAGTGGTTTGAGGGATTGGCCGTCGGGTATCTTCAACGCCTCGGGCAGGTTCAATCGCACGAAGCGACCATCCGCACGGAGGCGGGCTGGGATCGTCTGTTTTTCCCCGGCACCCAACAGAACGTATTCGTTGACGTGGAGGGCTGAGTTGAGTGGGGCGGCCGGCAGCAATTCGCCGGAGCTTGCGAAACGCTGGAGCTCGTCCACGGCCACTTCGACGTGACGCAGATCGTAGCTGGCAATCTCGGCGGCATCGACTTTGTCACTGAGGTAGTCCTGGCACTCGATGCCCGCAGCGCGAGCCTTGAGGTGCATGTTCAAATCCTTGGTGACGAGAACCACAGGGGCCGCATTGTGCTGCATGAGCAACAAACAGGCGGCTAAAATTCGGTGATCGACCCTCTCGCGATCCGGGAAAATCCGGTGAAACCGATTGAGCACATCAGAATTTTTCGGGCAGGCTGCCGGGTCGTAAATGACCAGGCGCACGGTGCCGCCGCCCTCGGTTTGCACGCCGCCAGTGACTTTGGCGGCACCTGCGAACATTTCGATGAGCCGCCGGTGGACCCGCCGCGCATTGGCTCCGCGCTCGCTTTGCTCAGACTTGAACTTGTCCAACTCCGCTAGCACATCCACCGGAATGCACAGGTGGTTTTCCTTGAATCGCTCCAACGCCGCCGCATCGTGCAGCAATACATTGGTGTCCAACACATAGTTTTTCACCACCTGGGACGGCGCCGTCAGTCCGAAGTCCACCGGTTTGGGATTCGGCCCGACCAACCCCCGGCGGGTGGCCAAGGGCGTGTCATTCTCTGAATCCTCGAATAAGCCCGCCTGGATTTCTTCAGTTTGATGAATCATGAGTCGATGACCTGACCTTCGCCGTTTCCCGCTGCTTGGCAACTGAATTTTGAGGCTTGGTGCTCACTTCGGATTACCAGATGATGTGCTTTCATCCTGCTGCGGGAATCTAGCGATAAATTCGTTATAGTTGACCAATTCCATGCGGCCGTCGAGGTGCTCGATGATGGCGGTCAGGCTTTCCACCCAATCTCCCGAATTCAGATAGTGAACGTTGCCAATTTGCTTGTCCTCGGGGGTGTGGATGTGGCCACAGATGATGCCCTGGCATTGCTTGTGGCGGGCGAGATCCTGGAGCAATTCTTCGTAGCGATCGATAAAAGACACGGCAGACTTGACCTTGGCCTTGACCATCTTGCTGAACGAAAAGTACTCCTTGCCGCGCCAAGCCCGCCAGATGTTGTAGTACCGGTTGAGCTGAAGCAGAAAGTCATAGCCGACGGAGCCGAGCAAGGCGACCCATTTGTGATGGGTGGAAACGCTATCGAATCCATCGCCATGGACGACAAGATAGCGTTTGCCAGTGGGGGAAAGGTGGATGTACTCCTTGAGAAACTGGAGCCGTCCGAAGGCCAACGGCAGCAGGTGCTCCAAAATGTCATCATGGTTTCCCCGCAGATAGATCAACTCGGCACCATCATTCTCTGTCATTTTGAGCAACTTGCGGATGACCCGGCTGTGACTGGAGCGCCAGCGCCCCCCCCGCCGCAGCGCCCAGCCGTCAATAATATCCCCGTTGAGCACCAGCTTGCGGCAGCGGATGTGTTTGAGGAATTCCACGACTTCATCGGCCTTGCTCTCCGTAGTGCCCAGATGAATGTCTGATAGAAAAACGGTCAGGCAGGACAATTTCGTGCGTTTGCCGTGTGAGCGCGGCCGTTTTGATTGAAGTTTTGGCCCCAGCACAGCCTCGTTGACATCCGGCGGATTGATGTCCGTCACAATTTCACTTTCCATAAAGAGTATAGGCGGAACCTCCAGCAAGCTCCGCACAATCGATACGATTCCCGGCAGCGGGACGCAGTCCGGACTTGGTGACAATATCGTCACCATCTAGGCGGAAATAAGCACTGGCATTTTCGTAGCAAACGGCGCGCACCAGCCCGGCGAGGGTGGCGAAATCGTCCGGCAACTCGCCGCGCTCGGCCTCTTGGCCAAGCAAATTGCACAGGATTCGGCGGAAGTACTCGTGGCGCGGGAACGACAGGAACGAGCGGGAGTCGGTGAGCATGCCGACGAAGCGGGACAACAGGCCGGTGGCGGAGAGAGCGTCGAGTTGCATTTCGATGCCGTGTTTTTGGTCGAGGAACCACCATCCGGAGCCGAACTGGATTTTGCCGGCGATGCTGCCATCTTGGAATGCGCCGGTCATCGCGGCGAACAGATAGTTATCCGCCGGATTGAGGTTGTATAAAATCATCTTGGGCAAGGCGTCGCGCTTGGCCAGAGCGTCGAGGAATCTGGCAAGAGCGGCACCTTGGCGCTCGTCGCCAATGGTGTCGAAGCCGCTGTCCGGGCCGAGTTGTGCATGCATTCTGGAGTGGGTGTTCCGCAGGGCGCCGAGGTGGAGTTGTTTGGTCCAGCCGCGGGCGGCATCGAGTTGGCCGAAGAATACCATCAGATAGAACGAGAACTGCTCGGTTTCCTCCGCGTTGGCGGCGATACCGGAACGCGCCTTGTCGAAGATGAGCGAGGCCTCCGCATCAGAGCACTCCAACGCGGGACAGCGCCCAAGGCCGTGATCAGACAGACGGCCGCCCGCCGCGTGGAAATCATCGTGGCGCTTCTGCAATGCCATCAATAAGTCTGATAGATGAATGATCGATTGGTCGGCCTCCGCCTCAAGCCGATCCAGCCACAGCGCCAGAGCCTCCGGTTGGTCCACCTGCAACGCCTTGTCTGGCCGGAACGTGGGCAGCACCCGCGTGCTCAGGCCGGCGGCGGCGATCGCGTGGTGGTGGTCGAGAGGGTCGGCGGGGTCATCGGTGGACCCGACCATTCTGACGTCGAATTTCTGCAGGAGTTGTTGAGCGCAGAATTCCGGCGCGGCGAGTTTTTCGTTAGCGCGTTGCCAGATTTCGTCGGCACTTTCGGGCGAGAGGAGCAGGTGGATATCGAAGTAGCGTTGGAGTTCCAGATGGGTCCAGTGGTGGATGGGGTTGCGCAGGGTGGATGGCACGGTGGCCGCCCAAGCTTGGAATTTTTCGCGCGGCGAGGCAGCTCCAGTGATCCATTCCTCAGCCACCCCGTTGGCACGCAGCAAGCGCCATTTGTAGTGGTCGCCGCCTAGCCAAATATCTGCTAGATTGTCCCAGCGTTGGTTGACGGCAATTTCGCGCGGCGACAAATGGCAGTGGTAATCCATGATCGGCTGCGCCTTGGCCACCTCGTGAAACAAGCGCCTAGCGGTGGCTGAATGCAGCAGGAAATTCTCATCAAGGTAGGCCATGGCGGACATCACAGCGGATCGTTTGGCAATTTCCAAGCCGGGAATTCGCAAATATCACTTGCGCGGGCTGCCCGGCGGCGTCCGCTTGGCCCCGAAGTATTTTTCGCTGCGGTAGCGCAACCATACCCGCAGCACTTGAGGCACTTGCTCTTTGGCGGCCTCACTGAGGGTGGCATAGAGGGCCAGGGCCCGCTCGCGTTCTTGGCGACAGGCACCGTTGTGGTGGGCATCCCAGTGGCTGCGGGCCAAGCGAATGCGCCGGCACACTTCCCTCACGAGTTCGACGCCGCTCAATGGCTTGGTTTGGGCGGGTGGACGGGTCATGGCAATTATGGCAATTGGGACACTTGTCCGTGTTCGTGGATAGATATTACCCCGGGCAGGTTTGCCAGATCGTCGAGAAATTCATGCAGATGGCGGCGAGGCAGGCGCAGGTCGAGTTGAGTGCGCACCGATCCATCAGGGAGATTTTCGTAGGTCAAGGCCTGGCTTGTGACGCGGAATTCCTCGCGGAGGCGTTCCATTCTGATGCGTGTTTTGCCATGATCCGGATCGAATTCGAGCTCGATGGCGACGGTTTGAAAGCCACCCAAGTGGTGGACTTCCCACTTGAGGACGGCCGCCAGCACGAGGCGCACGAGCAGACTGAGGCCCAAGCCGGCCAGCGGGAAGCCGGCACCGATGACCATGCCGATGGCAGCGGTGATCCAAATGGTGGCGGCTGTGGTCATGCCGCTGACGCCGTTGCGGGAGTGCAGAATGGCTCCGGCGCCGAGGAACCCGATGCCCGTGACAATTTGTCCGGCGACCCGCCCGGAATCCCCGGTGCTGCTAGTGAACACAAACGAGGTGATCGTAAATACCGTTGCGCCAAGGCAAACAAGGATCAGCGTGCGCAAGCCGGCTGGCTTCTCATGCCGCTCCCGTTCGGCTCCCACCAGCGCGCCGCTGGCTAGGGCGGTTAGGGCCAGCACGATTTCCAGCCATGGTGAGACCAGCCAGATGCGCATGGAACAAACGAAAACATCAGTTATGCAATGCATCACTTGAAAATCTCGAACTCATCGATGGTGGGTCCGTCAGTGGCAGCGAGAATGTTGAGGCGCAACACACGTGCGGTGACGGCTGGGAACGAGTGCTGGAAGTCGGGTCCGATGGTGGTGCCGGCGAACAGGGTGGTCCATTCGCCGGTGTCCTTGCATTGGACCTCGAATTGTTGGATGCGCTTGTTGGCACCTTCCCACTCGTGAATGGCAACCTTGGAAAACGTTTGGGTCTTGCCCAGATCCACCTCAAGCCACGCTTTGTGGGTGTCAGCATCCGTTGCCCAACGGGTTTCCAAATCGCCGTCTAGCGCCTTGTCTGCGGCATACTCCGGGTTATTCTGGTAAACGTTAGATGCAGTGGCACGAGCACCGTTGGTGAGTGAGGCGCTCTTTCGGGTCAGCGACACTGGCGCTAGGTCCAGCGCGGGCTGGTCGATGTCCAGCGCGATGAGAGTGTCGATGGCCGCATGATTGGCTGCCGGGACGTGCAGGGTGATGCCGGAGTCGCTTTGCTTGAATTCAACCATGCCGCCTGTTAGGACCCGGGCGGCGGTGATTTTAGCGGGAAGCGCCGGCAATTCCAGCGTATCGCCATCAAATTGATAGACGTGGACATAGATGCGATTGTCCTTGCGGGTGCTGGCACCCCACTTGCCGGGTTTGAAGGGACCGCCGCGGGTGGCATAGATGCTTTCACCATATTTCGTCAGCCAATCGCCCAACTCTTTGAGGCGGCCACTTTGAGCGGGATCGATCAAGCCGTCGGGCCGCGGGCCAACGTTCAACAGGACATTGCCGTCGCCGCCTGCGCCACTGATGAGCATTTTCAAACAATCGGCGAGAGGTTTGACGCCGTCGTTGGCACCACCCCAGGCCCATGCATTGTGAGCGGAGAGAGTCATGCAACTTTCCCATGGGCGCTGCATGTTGAAGCCGCCGATTTGTTGTTCCGGAGTTTCGTAGTCGCCGCCGTCGCCGCTGCGGTTGTTGATCGTGATATCTGGCTGGAGCGAGCGCACCATGGCGATGGTTTTCACACCACGGCCCTCGAACATTTGCGGCACATCGTTCCAAATGGTGATAAGTGGACCATAGTTGGTGATGAGTTCGCGGATCTGGCCTAGCAAATATTTATTGTAGGCCTCCAGATCGCTCTTGGTGCGTTTAACGCCGCCGCCGGGGCTGGTGAGCGGAAAATCCGGATGGTGCCAATCGCAAACTGAATAGTAGGTGCCAAACGCGATGCCGCCCTTCTTGCAGGCTTCGGAGAGTTCCTTGACGACGTCGCGCTTGAACGGGCTGTTCATGATGTTGAAGTCGGTGAGCTTGGTGTCCCACAAGCAGAATCCATCGTGATGCTTGGTCGTTAGAACGATGTACTTCATGCCGGCGTCTTTGGCGACCTTGACCCATTCATCGGCGTTGAATAGGGTCGGATTGAATTGTTTGTAGAGATTGTCATAGGTCTCGATGGGCGTCTCGGCGCCGCGCGACCAGCCGATCTCGTGGGCGGTGAGACTCACCGGTCCCCAGTGAATGAACATGCCGAAGCGCTTGTCCTGCCAGGCTTTGATGGCAGCAGGCTGGACCGGCGGGATCTTTGGTGCCTCGGCGGCGACGAGTGACGTGGGTGTTAGAATCGCCAGTAGGGCGGCTGCAAGCCACAGCGTGCGGATGGGTCCGTTTTTCATGATGAAACAGGGGTTTGTATTTCGGGCGTTAGACCGTTGGGTCCTTGGAGGTGATGGTGGGAGTTGGCGGAGTTGTGCGCTTTGCCAAGACTGGCAGGTCGAGGCCGGGAAGCAGTTTGGTGAGCA
>JBAXCM010000222.1:0-7545 GCA_037141475.1 Verrucomicrobiota bacterium
TTACTATCATCTGCGCATCACCCAACAGGATGGCGCGCTCATTCCAGTGAGCGGCTTCTGGCGCGACTACGCCAAATGGGCCGCCGACGGCGCCCACGCTGCCTTTGTTTCGCCTAACGTCGCAGAGGCCAGTCACAACTTCGCCGAGATGATGCTAGCCCTCGGCGTGCTCGATCTGCCATTTGAAGCGCCCAAGCATGCCGGCAAGACCGCCGCCGGTCAGTTCACACTCACAGCAGGTGGGCCGCTCATTGTGTTTCACAAGGAAATTAAGCCACCGGCACCGCTGGCCGCCAATGCTCAAGCCGTGCCGTTGTTAGTCTCGCAGAGTTTCTTCCGCGCCGGCGACCGCTACCGGATGGAAGGCAACGAGAAATTTGAGAAATACGTCACCTTCGAATTCCTCACCGGCACCGTGTATGGTGCCAACATCGTGGTGACCAACCCAACCAGCGCCCCAGCCAAGGCCGAGGTGTTGCTGCAACTCCCACAAGGCGCGATGCCCGCACTCGGCAGCAAAACCACTGATTCTCGCTCCGTCCGCCTCGAACCCTACACCACAAAGACGTTCGAATATCATTTCTATTTCCCGGCAACCGCCGGAACTAACAAATTCGCGCACTTCCCGGTCAACGTCGCCGTCAATGGCAGTGTGGCTGGCGCGGCCAAGCCATTTGAGTTCAACGTCGTCGCCAAGCTCACCCAGGTGGACAAGGCCTCGTGGGACTATATCTCGCAATATGGCAGCGAGGCCGACGTGTTTGCTTTCCTCGATCAAAATAACCTGGCCTCGCTGGCTTGGCCGCGCATCGCGTGGCGCTGCCATGACGCCAAGTTTTTCAAGAAACTATCCGATTTCTTAGGCCAGCACCACATCTGGGACGAGACTATTTACAGTTATGCATTGCTCCACAACGAGACAGCCGCGTTGCGCGAATGGCTCCAGCACAAGAACGAATTCGTCGCCCAGTGCGGTCCCTATCTGGACTGCAGCTTGGTGCGGCTTGATCCGGTCGAACGCCGTGCGTATGAGCACCTTGAATACAGTCCGCTGGTCAACCAGAGGGCCCATCGGCTAGGCAACGAGGCGCGCATTGCCAACCCCGCTGTGCTCGGCGAATACCGTTCTTTGTTGGACATTTTGGCTCACAAGCCAGTGTTAGATTCCGCCGACAACATGAGCGCCACCTACTATCTGTTCCTCCAGGACCGCGTCGATGAGGCGCTCGGCCGCTTCCATCAGGTGGCTGCCAAGGGCTTGCAAACCCATCTTCAGCACGACTATTTCCAGTGCTATGCCAGCTTCTATGAAGGCACCCTTGCAGACGCTCGCGGCATCGCAGCGGGCTACAGCGACTATCCGGTTGCGCGGTGGCGCTTGCTGTTTGCCGATGTGACTAATCAACTCGACGAGATCGAAGGCAAACTCGCCAAGGTTGAAAAAGGCGACAAGCCGGACCGTGAAAAACAGCAAGCTGAACTCGCCTCCAGCGAACCGGGCTTTGAGTTCAAGGTGGAAAACAAGACCATCGCCCTGACGTATCGGAACCTCAGCGAGGTCGCCGTCAATTACTACCTAATGGATCCCGAGTTCTCGTTCAGCAGCAATCCGTTTGTCAGTGAGGACGCCTCTCGCTTCAGCATCATCAAGCCGAACAAGACCGCCGTGCAGGCTCTGCCCAAGGGCAAGGACACGCTTGAAGTGGCGTTGCCCGCCGAGTTTGCCAAGGCCAATGTGCTAGTGGAAATCGTTGCCGCCGGCCAGCGCAAGGCGCAAGCCTATCACGCTAACACCCTCAAGCTCGTTGTAGCCGAGAACTACGGCCGACTGGAAACACGGGATAGCGCTAGCGACCGGGCCTTGGGCAAGACTTACGTCAAGGTTTATGCGAGGCTCAAGAATGGCACGGTTCGCTTCTTCAAGGACGGTTACACCGACCTGCGGGGCCGCTTCGATTACGCCAGCCTCAACGGCAGCAGCCCGGGCCAACCGGTGCCCGTGCCGCAACCGAGCGCCGGTCCCGCACTCTTACTCGCCAACGGCTTGGACTATCAGATGCTCAAGCCGGCCGAGTTGCCGCAGATCGACAAATTCGCCATTCTCATCCTCAGCGACACCAACGGGGCTGCTACCCGGGAAGTCGCCCCGCCCAACGAGTAGGAGGGGAGAGCGCGTCTCGCCCAATAGGTTTCAGACTGTCCTTATCTTTTGCTTCTTGACGGCAGGGAGCCATTGATAGGTTCAGAACAAATCCCGTCGTGTCATTTTGTGCACAACGGCGGTCCCAGACACGCCGCTTGCTCCACCTGCAAAAGCTCACAGGCCAGGGAGCCGCCAATTTGAACGGCCATTTCATCACCTCACACCTCGGGCCTTCGCTCTGGCGTTGCAACGGGTTCTTGGACCGTGGTGGATCTGGCCAACCCGGATTAGGGTGCTATCTTGTCTTTCGGTAACCCGGGTCATGTTGGCGTCATCGACCAAGGCGATCTGAAGACCATTCCTCTGATCGTGCCGCCATTCACGGATTTTACTACCCTTGAGCCGACCTTCACGCTTTCATCGGGGACCTGCGATCAGACGAGTGGCTCCTCCCCAATCACTGAATTATTTGCCGGGTACGGGTTCCAAATTCAATGTCAGATGCGCTTGACATTTTAGTTCGGTTACTGTGAAACCCGGACATGAGCAATAACGAAACCGGCATGCGCAAGCCGTTGAAGCCTCAAGTCTCGCTTGTTGCCAAGATCAAAGCGCAGCTGATTGCCGCCAAGGCGCGAAAAAGCCTATCCTTTGATATGTTAGCGCAAAACAAGCGCGAGGTGGAAGAGCAAGCGGCGGAGCCTTCGACGCGCGAAGCATTGATGGATGGCGGCGTGGATCCCGCGTTCGCCCTCTATGCTAGCGTGCAGCAGATGGTGTCCCTGTTCGCCAGGGTTCTTCTGGAGTTGCCGGATCTGCGGACATTCAGCAAACGGCTTGAGAAACTCGATAGCGACTACGTGCCTGGCTTTCCTCCAATGAGCCCCGTCACCGAATCCCACTTTTCCATGTGGACGCAGTGTGACTTGCGGGTTGGCGAAGGCAGCGAAACCATGGCCGGCATCTTTGCCGAGATCGGAGACGTTTTCGGTTTCGGTGCCGATTACCTGGCGCTGGCAAAGGCGTTAGCTAACTCAAGAATGGGTATTTACGAGCACTTTGGGTTAAAAAGAGGGCGTGCTTGTTTGCGCGAGTTGGTGACTGACAAAGAGATTTCCTTTGTGGGTTGCACCGGATACGTTGGCAGCAAGGGTGAGTTGTGGTTCGTCCGTGCCCTGCCACCACCGCTTTCTTTCCACTATTGGGTTGGCATGGGCACCCCTTATGTTCTTCGAGCTCCGGGGCGGTTCGAGTGGCTGGCCCTCTTTGAGCGCAACGGCATTCGCAGGGGCGAGCTTGGGATGGAGCAGCGCCTCTGGCAGTTTCTCAAATTCGGGCCGAGGCTTCGCTATTGGAGCGAGTTGATCTTCGAGGGGTATTGCGGACACAATTCCGGCGCGGTCTTTTTGCAGGGACTTCCAGACGTCCCCGAGTCCAGGCTGCACTCCGTTCACTTCAACCCGAACTATGCTCTGGCGTAGAGGCTGAAGGCAAAATGACCCCATCCTCTGATCCCGGCAGCTCACCTTGTTGGAACGAGGCCGATTATTTCGCGCCTTGATCAATCCAGGCACGAATCAGGCCGACTTGTGCTGGAGTGAGCGGAGGAATATTGGCCTTGTTGTCCTTGGGTGGCATCCAGTCATCCTCGTCGCCGATGCAGGCGATGCTGGCCACCATCGGGCTTTCGGCACTCTTGCCCGGTTCGAGGATTTTGCCATCCGCGCCGCCCTTGAGAATGTCTGCCAAGCTATCAAGCCGCAGTTTGCCCTTTTGTTTTTCGGTACCGTGGCATTTGGTGCAAGACTTATCCAGGATCGCCTTGATATCATCCGTATAGGTCACGTTTCCCTTGTCCGAGGCAGGCGGGAGCTTGCTGGCATCCACTTTGGCGCGGGTTTTTTTCTCGTCTGCTTGGACGATGAGTGGCAGGGCAACGGCGGCAACAGCGGTGATTAGGAGTTTCTGTGAGATGAAATTGATGCGCATGGCTTGGATTCTATATTTTCAAGGATTGGAACAAACAGAAAAGGGGCCGAAGGTACGATGATTTTTTGCATGAGGCAAGTGATATCTCATTGGGCGAGCCAGCGAATGGCATTTTCAAGCACGAGGAGCGGCTCGGCTTGCTTGTAAACCGGGAAGGTTTCATGGCCGGGGCGGAAGTAGAAGACGCGGCCTTTGCCGACTTGCCAGAGGCAGCCGCTGCGGAAGTGTTCGCCTTTGTCCCAATGTTCCTCGAAGACAACGGCATCGGGCGGCGGGACGTGGAAGGGCCCTCCATACATCTCCGTTTGCGGAATGTCCCAGGTGAGGGGGAGACCTTTGGCTATCGGGTGCTCTGGCAACATCACCTTGATGTGACCAGGCGCACCATCGGCCCGATAGGTTGGGAACACGCACTGTGGCAAGGTAACTGTCCAAGTGTTAGAACCATTCGGTTCGACGAATGGGGTGATGCGATCGGTTCCCGGGCGAATGATGCCATAGGGTTTGTCATTGGTGAATTGCCATTTTGCAGTGGCGCGGTCGGCTTCAGGAACCTGCAGGATGGCATCGGCTTTGGCGCGCTCCTGCATCAACCGCACGAAGGGCTTGCTCCAGTGAGCGGAGTGCAGCGCGATGAGGCTGAGCTTGCCTGCCATGACGCGTTTGACGACGGCTTCGACCCGGGCGTCGTCCTGGTCCTTGGATCGTTGGTGGCTCCAAAACACCAGGACATCGGTGGCATCGAGCGTGGCGTCGTCGAGACCTTGCGAGGCGGCATTGATGCCGGTGGATTTCACGCTGAGGCCTGGGCGGCTGGCCAGATGCGTGGCGATGGATTCACCGAGGAATTTATCGCCATAAGCCGACTTTTGTTGGGGTTGTTGTTCGTCCCAGACGAGCACGCGAACGGGCTTGGAATCATCGGCTGCGGGGGCGACGGTGGTGACTGCCAAGAGGCAGCCGAGGGTGAGGGGGCGGATCACTGGGGGATGAGTTGAGTGTTAGAAGGTGAATTCAGGCGAGGATGTCTTTGATGATCTTGGAGGGCTCGACGCCGGTGAGACGCATGTCCAAGCCCTGACTGCGAATGCTCATGCGCTCGTGGTCGATGCCTAGCAAGTTGAGCATGGTCGCGTGGAAGTCGCGGATGTGCACCGGGTCCTTGACGATGTTGTAGGAAAAATCATCGGTCTCCCCATACGTCATGCCGCCCTTGACTCCGCCTCCGGCCATCCAAATGGAAAAGTTTTTTGGGTGGTGGTCGCGGCCGTAGTCGTCGCGGGTGAGCGTGCCTTGGCTGTAAACGGTGCGGCCGAATTCGCCACCCCAGACGACGAGCGTATCATCTAACAATCCTCGGGCTTTGAGGTCCTGGACGAGGGCGTAGCTCGCCTGATCGACGTCCAGGCATTGTGAGGTGATGTGGGCGGGGAGGGTGCCGTGCTGGTCCCAGCCTCGGTGATAGATTTGGATGAAGCGCACGCCGCGTTCGGCCATTCGGCGGGCGAGGAGGGCGCAGTGGGCGAAGCTGCCGGGTTTTTTCACATCTGGGCCGTAGAGGGCTCGGATCTGTTCGGATTCTTTGGATAGGTCGGTGAGTTCTGGGACAGACGCCTGCATGCGGAAGGCCATTTCATACTGGGCGATGCGGGTGAGGGTTTCCGGGTCGAGACAGGTATCGGCTTGCTGGTGGTTGAGTTCGGCGAGACTGTCGAGCATGCGGCGGCGGGTGGCGCGGTCGAGTCCGGGTGGGTCGTCGAGGAATTGGATCCCGCCGCCGCTGGGGCGGATGGCGACGCCGCTGTGTTGAGAGGGGAGAGGGCCGCTGGACCAGAGGCGGGCGGAGATGGCCTGGACGTTGGAATTGGGGTTTGAGTGTTGGGCGTGGAGGACGACGAATGCCGGGAGGTTTTCGTTCATTGAGCCGAGGCCATAGGAGAGCCATGAGCCGATGCATGGGCGGCCGGCGTTCATATTGCCGGTGTTGATGAGGGTGTTGGCGGGTTCGTGGTTGATCGCCTCGGTGTGCATGGTTTTAATCACGCAGAGGTCGTCGGCCATTTTAGCGGTCCAAGGGAGCAATTCGCTGAACCAAGTGCCGCCTTGGCCGTGCTGGGAGAATTTAAACTTGGAAGGGGCGACGGGGAAGCGAGCCTGGCCGGAGGTCATGCCGGTGAGTCGCTGGCCCTTGCGGACGGAATCGGGCAAGTCGGTGTCAAAGAGCTTGTCCAATGCCGGTTTGTAATCTAGCAGGTCGAGCTGCGATGGCGCGCCTAACATGAATAGATAGATCACGCGCTTTGCCTTGGGCGCAAAATGCGGCAGCAGCTTGTCCACGGCAAGCGCGGCGTGGGTGTCGCCGCGCAGGCTTTCGCCGAGCAGGCTGGCGAGAGCGGCGACGCCGAGTCCGCGGGCGGATTGGCCGAAGAAATCGCGGCGGGTGAGTGAGCGGTAGTAGGATTCGCAGGCCATGGGATCGATGGGTTGGGTTAACGATTGAGGGCTTCGTCGAGGTTGAGGGTATCACTGGCCAGCAGCGTCCATGAGGCCAATTCAGGCACGTTGAGGGCCGGGTCGGCGACATGCTCGCCATAGGTAACGAGCTTCTTAGCGTCTTCGGCGGCGTGCTCGAAGGTGGATTTAAAATCCGCTAGGGCGGTGGTGAGGATGGCGACTTCAGCGGGTTTGGGATGGCGGGCAAGGACTTGGAGGTAGAGCCATGCGAGGCGTTCTGGATCACCAGGTGCCTGTTTGAGGGCGCGCTCGGCGAGCACTCTAGCGGCTTCGACGTATTGGATATCATTCAAGGTGACGAGGGCCTGGAGCGGGGTGTTGGTGCGTTCGCGACGGACGGTGCAGGATTCACGGGACGGGGAGCCGAAGGCTTCGAGTGACGGGTGGGGGGCACTGCGTTTCCAAAACGTGTAGAGGCTGCGGCGGTAGAGGGCCTCGCCGGAGTCTCGGGAGTACCTGCTGGTGTTGGATTCCTTCATTGCCACGGATTCCCAGACGCCATCAGGTTGATAGGGTTTGACGCTGGGTCCACCGATCTTCTGGACCAGCAGGCCGCTGACGAAAAGGGCTTGGTCGCGGATCATTTCTCCGTCCAATCGCTGGCGCGGGCCGTGGGAAAGAAGACGGTTGGCGGGGTCCACTTCGAGTTTTGCCGGGGTGGTCACGCCGGATTGGCGGTAGGTGGCGGAGGTGACCAGCAATTTCATCAAACGCTTGACGTCCCAGCCGTTTTCGCGGAATTCGACGGCCAACCAGTCGAGCAGCTCGGGATGGGCGGGGCGCTCGCCCATGACGCCGAAATCGCCTGAGGAGGCGACGAGGCCTGTGCCGAAGAGTTGTTGCCAGAAGCGGTTGACGGTGACGCGTGCGGTGAGTGGGTGGTCGGGATTGACGAGCCA
>JBAXCM010000223.1:0-7535 GCA_037141475.1 Verrucomicrobiota bacterium
GGGGCGGCGTCCTCGTCAACCGGCAGGCGGATGGTGCAGCGGGTGCCGTCGGCGCTTGCTGGCACTTGCGATGTCTTCGCCAGATCCGCTGTATTCGCTGATTGCCACTCGCCGCCGGACCGGCGAAACCGAATGGATAAATCTCCAATGCGTTCCTCGGCAGCAACGTATTCGGTATGTTGCGGATCGCTCGCCGACTTGAGACTGCTGATCGCGCCGGCGGCGAGTTTCACCTCGAATTGTGAAAATGCCGGCAGCACCGTGAGCATCAGCATGAGAATTGCACCCATCTCTGCCAGCACCCCTGCAAACGCGGACTGATTGCCAATAGACCGGCTCATTTCACTGTGACGAGGCGCAGATCGTAAACACTGGCAGCGGGTTTGCCGGGCTTGGCCTGGATTCGCACGGTCAGCTTATCCTTACCAGCTAACACATCTGCGGCGACCGGGTACTCAACCGCATAATAGTCCTCCAACTCTGCACTTTGCAACTTGGGCGTCGCTATGACGTTGCCTCCTGCCAGCAACTCAAACTCCGGACCATTGTCGCGGCCCCAATAGACCAGTCGAATCGCCACCTTGCTGCCAACCGGCGGCAACTTTAACTCGAAGCTGAACCATCCATCAGGATCAGCAATGCGAAAATGCTTGCCTAACGGACCAAAGCCGGCCCGGGATTTCTCGCAATGCAACAGGTGGTCGGTTTCGGGTTGTTGTTCACCCAGACGGACGCGGTCGATGGTGCACACCTCCAACTCGCGTTCGAGGCGTTCGGCCTCTTCGACTTGCCGTTGCTGCTCGGCGGCATGGGCAGCGTCACTCAATTGCCAGTAGATTGCGTAGCGTTGGAAATGGGTGCGATAAAACGGCGCGAGAGATATATCATTGGGCTTGGCCAAATCCTTGCTGCGGAAATTGCCCGGTTGACCATCCACGGGGGCGAGGTGGGCAAGCACTTCCTCATCGGTGCTGGCGATGAGCAGCGGCGCCCGGTTGAGCGGCAGCAGCGCCTTGATAGGCGTGTAGGGGCCAATGTAGTCCTTTTGCGTCAGTCCCTCACTACCCAATTGCCCGGCCAGCAGGATCGGCCCATTGAACAACGACACCCAACCGGGGCATTGGGCTTGACGCAGCACCCGCAATTTCATCGGCAGCGCAATCTCAATGCGGTCACCAACTTGCCATGGACGCTTCAATTCAACAAAGCCGCCTGTCTGAGCTGGGGTTGCCACGGCTTGCCCATTGACGGTCACCCCGAGTTGCCGCCCATCCAACCAAAACGGCTGACGGACGCGAATAGCGATTGGCTCAGCCGGTGCGGCAGTAACCACCAAAGTGGTGGCAGCCTCGTCGGGGAAGCGGGTTTCCTGACGGATCGTTAGACCGCGCTCGGGCCACTGGACTTGTGAGGCAATGAATAAATTGACCGACAAGGAAGCCGAATCGTGGGTGTAGATCATCTCGGCGTACTTCGCGTGGTTTTCCATGCCTGTGCCAGTGCAGCACCAGAACGAATTGAAATCCGTGCCGTAGCTGCGGGCATAATCCGGCCTCAGCGGAGTGTAGTAAACAAATGCCCCGGCTCCGGGCAGCGGTGCCTGTGAGGCCAATATGTGGTTGAACAACGCGTTCTCGTAATAGTCAAGATAGGCAGGATCCTGCTTTTCCTGATAGAGAGCGGTGGTCAGACGCAGCATGTTATAGGTATTGCAGGTTTCCGGTCCGCCGTCGTGGCTGATGTCGCCGCCCATCGCCTTGGGGTCTCCAAAATGTTCGTGCATGCTGTTGCCGCCATTCACCCAACTGCGGTTGCCTACCACAGTTTGCCAGAAAAAAACAGCAGCGGCACCGGACCGCGGGTCGCCCGCCAGTTGGTGAATCCGTTGGAATCCGATGAACTTGGGCACCTGGGTGTTCGCATGCAATCCAGTTAGATTATCCTTACCATCGGCCGCCGGGTCGAGCACGGCGTGGTGGGAATAGAGCCGGGCGAAGTCGAGAAACCGGGGTTCCGCTGTGATGGCATAAACGTCGGCGAGCACTTCTGCCATGCCGCCGTGTTCACAGTTGAGCATGCGCTCGCGCCGCTCATCTGGCAGGTCTTTGACCATCGAACCGCACCAGTCGGCTAACTGGACAAGCACGCCCTTGGCCGTCGCATCACCGCAATGGATCCAGGCGTCACGCAATCCGGCGAGTTGTTTGTGAATCGTATAAAAGGGTGCCCAATAATTATCGATGGTTTCGACCTTGCCTTTACGGATATCCGCCTCCAATTCCCGTGAAAACGGGAATGCCACCACCGATCCGTCGCCGCGTTTGTCCTGGCATTCCTTCAATTCCCCGCTGATATAGCTAATCCGTTTGCGCAGCGCCTCATCATCCGTCACGCGTGCCATGAGACTCAATGCACTGAGGTAGTGGCCCAAGCTGTGGCCGGCTAACGAACGTACAGTGCCCGGTTGGGCCGGGGATTCCCATCCACCGTAGGGCTTGGCCTTGGGTACCAGACCCGCCTCGACGCGGAATTGCGCCAGCAAACGATCCGGCTCCAACCGCAACAGATAGGCATGATCCACCTCCTGCATGATCTTGAACGGGCCATCCAGCAAGCGCACCGCGCCCTGCGGGAAGAGTTGCTGGGTAACGGGATGCGCGGGCTGGATGCGCCATGGGCCGGGCTCAGCAGCGGCGGATTGCTGGCTTGGCATGAGACTGGAAGCGATCATTGCAGCGGCGGAAACGGAGGTGGCTGATGATGTGAGCGGGATCATAAGGGTTCGACGATGAAAACGGGGGGCAGGCGAAAACAGCCAGCTCAGCGCGTACGAAACACCTCAAGTACCCCTATCAGACGTTCGCTAGATGAACAATTGGCTGCGCAAATTGAACAAGCCGGGAATCTCAGTGTATCTGATACTTGTTCGCGTCAATTTGCGATCCCCTCCCCTTCTCCGTCATCAAGCCCTATACTTCAGGGTTTTTCCGCAGGCACAAATGTCAGGGCTCCTCCGTTGATACAATAGCGCTGATCGGTGGGCGTGTGGAACCCCTCGCCATCAAAACGATGGCCGAGATGACCCCCGCAAACCGCACAGGTCACCTCAATGCGCAGAGCCCCCATGCTGTGGTCCTCGCTTAGCTTCACATTCTGCGCTTTTGCCGGATCGTAGAACGAGGGCCAACCACAGCCAGAATCAAACTTGTGATCTGACGAGAATAGCAAGGCCCCGCAGCCCGCACAATGGTAGGTTCCGGCCCCCTGTTGCCGGAACTCCTCATACACCTTGCCGTGGGGCCGCTCGGTGGCAGCCTCACGCAAAATACTGTATTGCTCAGAAGTGAGCTGCTTTTTCCAGTCTGCGTCAGACTTGATCACTTGGGTGGCTGGCTCTGGTGGCGGGGTTGTCATGACGTGTTTGCTAGACCCACGACCGGAGCAGGCCGCAAGTGCTAGCGGCAAGGTCATCATCATCAATGTTTGCGGCGCGTTCACCCACCACAATCCATGGTCACAGCCGGAAAGCAAACCGCGCAGGTGAAATTTTTCGCTATGCAACCCCTCTCACTCAGCCGATGACCTGCTCGATAAGGATGGCTTTCATGTAATCGCGGTTCATGCGTGCGATATGTTCGACGCTAATCTCCTTGGGGCAAGCGGCTTCGCACTCGTATTGGTTCGTGCAATTGCCGAAGCCCTCTGCGTCCATCTGGCGAACCATCGCCAGCACACGCTTTTGGCGTTCAGGCTGCCCTTGGGGCAAATGTCCGAGGTGGGAGACTTTTGCTGATACAAAAAGCATCGCCGAAGCATTCTTGCAGGCCGCCACACAGGCACCACAGCCAATACAGGCCGCCGCGTCAAACGCCGCATCGGAATCCGCTTTGGCCACTGGAATGGCGTTGGCATCCACAGCCGAACCCGTGCGCACGTCAACGTAACCGCCAGTGGCCATGATCCGGTCAAAAGCACTCCGATCAACAATCAAATCGCGGATCACCGGGAATGGATTAGCCCGAAACGGCTCAATCCAGATGGTATCTCCGTCGGCAAACTTTCGCATGTGCACTTGGCAGGTGGTAATGCCGCGTTCCTTGCCGTGGGGAATCCCGTTGATGGTCAGCGAACATGTGCCGCAGATGCCCTCCCGGCAGTCGTGGTCAAAATGAATCGTTTCATCCCCTTTTTCAATGAGCCCCTCATTGACGATGTCGAGCATTTCGAGGAACGATGCCTCTGCGGGAATGTTTTTCGCATCGTAAGTTACGATACGGCCTTGAGCCTTCGGACTTGGCTGGCGCCACACTTTTAGCGTTAGATTCATGGTCATTCAATGAGGTTGCGCTATGCCAATCCCCGGCCGCACAGGCAATCGGCGGCATCAAGGTGGTTCGCCCCGCCAAAATAGGCATCTTTGCGCAGTCGGCGAGTAGAAAAATCAAGAATCCCCCCGCACCGCAAAATCCGCGCATCCTTTGCTCATTGAAGCGGCATCTACAACCGGTCGGCAGCCACCTCCCCACCCGAATCCACGGAATCCCAGCCCGCTCAAAAAATTTGTAAAATATCATTTGACACGCTCCGACCATCGGCGTACCTATCGCGCGTCGCGACAAACAATCAGGCGGCCCGGCTGAGCATCCCTTTGGTTTTTTGGGTTTTTCCTAGGGAGTATCAGCCGGGCCGCTTCTTTTTTCAGGGGGGAGATGCCCAGAGGGCTAACCTAGGAGTCGACCTGCATCTGAAAAATTTAGCAAAATCAGGCAAATTCGCATGAAGCAGAGCCTCATTCCACCGCCGTGAAGGCGTTACATGTGGACCAATCGAACGGATTCACTTCGGGGAGTGGGCGTTTGATCAAAACCGGTGAGGGCACACTGCGTCTGGACAACGCCAAAAATTCGTTTAGCGGTGGCACCCCAATCAACCACGGCAGCCTCTGCATGCATGTCACTTAAATTGTTATACCGGACAAGCCATTCTGGAGGGCGGCACACCCAGCGTCTCATCTCTCAAGTGAACCGGAACCCCCAATACCCATTAGGCGAGCTGCTCAATACTTTCCATTTAGCGCTCATTGGCGGAAATTTCCCTTCTTGCTTGTGATGGAAGACTGCGAATCCAGCCTGTCTGTGCATGAAACGACAGGCTGGATGCCCGTCGTCCATGACAAGTTGGATGCCTATCCTCCGACTAAGTCAACCGGCTTGGCCGAGCTGCGGATGCTGACAAATTTTAGAAAAACAGAGGAGTGGCTGACGCTGGGGGAACATGCAACGAGTGGCTTGGGTGATTGGGCTTGGACTTATTTTGTGGGGGCAGGTGCACGCCGAGCCGCTCATCATGGATGACGAGAAATTGTTCGACACCCTCACTCAGCAACTCGGGGCCATGGCAGATGCCAACGAAGCCACCGATGGCAACACTCTGGCCAAGGCATCCAAGGATGCGCCTACGAGCGTAGGGGTTCCATTGCCAAGCTCTTCCCAAAAGTCCGATGGATACACCGCACAGGTGAAAAGCGTGTTCGTCATTGGCTCGGTGTTCAAGTGCAGCAAATGCGAGCACTGGCACCCCGCCGCTAGTGCCACGGCATGGTGCCTCACAGCCGACGGCCTGATGGTCACCAACCACCATGTGTTTGAGAAAGCCGAAGGAGCGGCATGGGGGGTGTGCGGCGTGGACGGCAAAGTTTATCGGGTGTTAGATATCGTCGCGACGAATCCGATGGACGATGTGACGTTGTTCCGGGTGGATGCGAAGGACCTCATCCCACTGACGTTGGGCAACGCGGCGGAGGTGGGCGACAAAGTATCCATCATCAGCCATCCCGACCACCGGTGTTTTTTTCGCTCGTCGGGGGAAGTCGCACGCTACATGAAATCGCCCCAGCGCGGCCCGCAGCCGGGATCCATCCGCATGTCAGTCACCGCAGATTTCGCACAGGGATCCTCAGGCGGCCCCGTGTTCAGTGCCGATGGGGCCGTGGTTGGCATGGTGTCCGCCACCCAATCCATTTATTACGGCCCGGCCAAACCGGACTCAAAAGATCAGGGACCGCTGCAAATGGTTATCAAAAATTGCGTAACCCTAGCCGCCTTGCGCCAAATCACCACGGCACCAGCCGCTTCCCCAGAGTGACCTGCGGCCTGGCGTTTCGGCATTTCAGTTAGAGAGAAAAATCAGTCGCTGCGCACCGAGTCTTTCGCTCTTCTCCTGCTGATTCACCGAAACACCCGACCGCGCAGCAACTACCGAATCACAGGCCCCGGCCGCTTTGCCGGAGTGATGTGCGGGGGCTTCAGATAGATCGGCTGCGGGGCGACTGCGGTCCACATCAATCGGGTCGCCTCGGTGGCCATTGTCCAAGCCAGCCAGAGCCGCGTGGCCGAGGGAAACTCCTGCGCCACCCCGGCCGCCAAACTCCCAGGCAAAGGAAAGCGTGCAGGCTCTTCAAAAGACACCACCGCCAATCCACACTCTAAAGCGGAATCTACGGCCGCTGTGAGTCCCGCTCCATCGGTGAGCTGCGGCTCCTCCTTCATCCGGCTGGCGGCGACCCGCGCGATCCAATAGCCGCCGCGCCGCGCATCGCCGATGACCCAACAGCCATCCGGGGTACCCCCCGCAGGCAAGGCTAAAATCGAAGGCAGCGCCACAGCCGTGCACTCGCGGGCCAGCGCCACACCCTGAGCTGCGGCAATGCCCACCCGGGTGCCGCTGTAGCTGCCGGGTCCGCTGCCCACCAGCACCCGTTCCAGGCACCCGTCGGCAGCACATTCCAGCAACTCAGCCAAGGGGCCGAACAAGCACGCATGGTGGCTTCGATCGCTAGCAAATTCGCGCTCCATCACGCGATAATGAGGCCCGGCGAGGGCCAGCGACGCCTGCGGGGTGGAGGTTTCTAAGACAAGGGTGAAGGGATCGGCCATGGCACAGCGGAGGATGGAAAGCCCAAGACAACAGTACCCGGGAGACAAGACAAGGCCAGAGACGCACACCGGCTCGATTATCTTCCGTGCGGCAATCGGCACCCACTCACCCATCCCCGTTCCGCCACAGGTATAACTCCACCCAAGAATCCGCCTTGCACACAACCCCGCAAAACGCTTTATTTCCGGGCGTCAGCCCATTCTTGCCAATCCCAAGTGCCAGTGCGTGCCACCCCAATGATGATTCGCCCTCCAACCCTCGCTGCCGTCGCCTGCGCTTGTGCGCTGGTCGGGTGCGCCTCCTTCAAAAAGGGCCACTCCGCCACTCCGCCGCCCACTCCTGCTGCCACGAGAGAAACCCCTAGCGCCCCCCCGGAACCCATCCCGACACCGCCTGCCAATGACGGCTTGAGAACCGGCAACTTGCTCGTGATGCCTCGCGACACCGAATATCGTGCAACCCACCCCGCGTTGCCCAAAGCCAGCGCAGGAACCGGCACGGTGATTGTCACCCCTCCCAGTAGCCCTAAATCCAAACCTCAGGACAAACCTCAGGACAAACCTCAGGACAAACCTCAGGACAAACCTCAGGACAAACCT
>JBAXCM010000224.1:0-7512 GCA_037141475.1 Verrucomicrobiota bacterium
GCCCGAGCGCCAATTTGGGCGCTGCGGGATTGTCGCTTGCCTCATGACACTTGCTGCAGGACGCCTCAATATATGCCATGGGTAACATCGGCTCGTCCCAGTGTTCGACGTTGCCATGAGCATCGGCCAAAGTCGTCGCGCGGCCTTGTCCGCGATGGCAAACAGTGCAGCCGAATTTTTCAAAGGGATGCTGGCTGTGATGAGGGTGATAGGCCAGTGGCTGCGGATAGCCGCCATACGTGGGATCTTCCACCGCCAGATGGCAGCTGGTGCAGCGGTCCACCCGGTTCAACTCCGGCAGACTGATCTGCTTGATTTCAACCGCCATGCGGGCTGCGGCCGCCTTTTGCTGCGGAGTGGCCGCGCGCTTCATTTCCTCCTGGACAAACTTGCGTTGGTAGTCCTTCCATTCGCGGTATTCGTCCTTGTAATAGCCAAGCACGACAAGCGAGCCGACTAACAATCCCAAGAAGGTGAACCAAGCGTAGAACTTGCGTAATGAGTCATTTTGCATATCAGTGACTTTCATGCGATACCGGAGGCGTTTTCCAAGGCACCTGCCACGACCAATTCGGTCCGCGGAAATACGTGCCGATGAGGGTCAGCACAACCGCAACGATCAGGCAGAACGTGAAGATCGAGTTGGCCAAGCGGCGCTCGTGGGCGAACCAACGGCCGACGCCATAAAGTTGGCGGTCGAAGTATGGCAGGGCCACCAAGACCAAGACTAGCAGGCCTGGCACCACCACTCCGCCCCAAAATGCCGAGTAACTCACCAATTCCTGCAGCCCGAGGAAATACCATGGGGCCTTGGCTGGATTGGGCGGATGGATCGGATTGGCAAACTCCTCCAACGGCGCATTGAAAAAGATCGAGAGCACCAGCAACGCCGCCACCACCACCAAGAATAACAACAACTCGCGGAAAATCAGATGCGGCCACGAGGAAACCTCCTCATCAGGATTCTTGCCAACCTGCGGCGTGCTGCCACGCGCCAATTCCATCAAACCATAACTTTTGTTAGTCGGCAATTCGCTCAGCCCCATCCGCTCAACGACGTCCCCGGCCTCACCCGGTCGCGACAGGCCGCCGTCCTTGCGGACCCGCCAGAGGTGGACGGAAACCAAGAAGAAGGTGATTGCGGGCAACACAATCATATGAAGAGCATAAAAGCGGGTGAGCGCTTCCTGGCCGACGGTATGTCCACCTAGCAGGAGGTACTGGAGTTTGGGGCCGACGACAGGTGCGTAGGCGGCAATGTTGGCACCAACGGTGATGGCCCAGAACGCCAGTTGATCCCAGGGCAATAGATAGCCGGTGAAACTCAGGCCCAAGGTGATCAAAAATAACATCACTCCAATCACCCAGTTGAATTCACGAGGCCGTTTGTATGCCCCGGTGTAAAATACCCGGCACATGTGAAGAATCACGAAAAATACCATCAAATGCGCAGCCCAACGGTGCATGTTGCGCAACACCAAACCTGCCGAAATGACAAATTGCAGGTCCTTCATCGTGTTGTAGGCACGCTCAGTACTAGGTACATAGTAAAACATCAGCAGCGTGCCGGTGCCCACCAGAATCATCAACAAATAGAGCGATATCAAGCCAAGGCCCAGGGAATAGGACGCCTTGAGCGAGTGCCGGTGCACCTTCGCGGGTTGCATGTGCAACACGAAGCTGGACACCATGGCCTGCGAGCGCTCCAGCTTGCTCTCTGGCAGGCCGACGCGGAAAATTGAGCGGCCGACGCGGGTCTGTACAAACCATTTCCAAATGCATTTTTTGGGGGGCGCGTTCATATGACGAGATATTTGTCTGCTGTGACGCGCAGATTTTTGTCCACCACCAAGCGGCTGTCTTTGCTGAGAGTCACCGCGAACCATTCCAAGGCGCGGGGAGCCGGGCCGCCCTTGACGCTGCCCTGGTCATCAAAGGCGCTGCCATGGCAGGGACAGTGATAGCCTGTTTCGGCGCGGTTGACGGTGCAGCCCAGGTGAGTGCACACGGCCGATAGACAACGGTAGGTGTTTCCTTTGCGCACCAAAAATACCCGCTGCTCCTCCATGAAGGTGACCGATCCGTCGGCATAATCGTCGGGTTTGCCGATTTTGAATTGCTGGCTTGGCTCAAACAGCACGTTGGGGATGAGAAAGCGCAGGGCACCGGCCGCCGAGGCGCTGGCGGCAAACGCAGCGGCGACCCAGCCCAACGTGAGCTGGAAAATGCCGCGACGCGAAACATTGTTATCGTTGTTATTGTTGGGTTCCATGAGATTAGTGTTAGGCAGGGATCAGTTCGACGCGTTCCATGGTGATGGCTCCCGTGGGACAGCGCACGGCGCAAAGGCCGCAGCGGATGCAGCGGGTTTCATCCTTGATGATCGCGCCATGTTCGCCACGGGCTGGCTGGCGCTCATAGCGGCTCAAAAAGGCGGCTTGCAAGCTCTCATTGCCGCGCAGGTTCACGGCATCTACCAGCCGCAGGCAGGCTTCCGGGCAGACATCCGCGCAGCCGCCGCACAAGATGCATTCATCGCCGTTGAACACAGGGCCGACGTGACACATCAAACAGCGCTCGGCTTGCAGGCGTGCCACCGCTTCCGGATAGTCCCGTTCCACTTCGGCAATACCGATGCGCCGGTTCACCGCCAAGGTGGGCGGGGCCTGACGGGTGAGCTTGTCATAGTCCGGCTTCATCTTGTAGCGCCGTGTGTCATAAACGGTCACCCGCGCCTGCTGCGGCTCGGGCACCACCCGGCCGGTTAGGTACTTCATAATCGAATTGGCCGCGCGTTTGCCCTCGGCGACGGCGGTGATAATGATGCGCGGGCCGAATGCCACGTCACCTCCTGCGAACACGTCGGGCCTGGAAGTGGCGAGGGTGATTGGATCGGTTTGCAGGGTGCCGCGCGGAGTGACTTTCAGATCATCCTCTGGGCGGATCCACGCCAGATCGGCAGATTGGCCGATAGCTAACACAACGGTGTCGCACTCGACAAATTCCTCACTGCCCTCGATAAATTGCGGGTTAAAACGGCGGTTTTCATCAAACACATGACTGGCCCGGATCAATTCGATGCCGCTCACTTGGCCGTCGCGCCCAACGATGCGTTTGGGGCCAAGGCGGGTGTGCAGGATGATCCCTTCCTTCTGAGCCTCTTCGATTTCCTCGTGAGCGGCGGGAATCTCACCGAGGCTTTCCAAACAATACATGTGGACTTCTGGGACGCCTTTGCGCACAGCCTCGCGGGCCACGTCGAGGGCCAAACGCACTTGATCGGGCGCCTCGCTCTCGCGGTCCGTTAGTTCCTCAAGCGCTGCGGTGGCGGTTCGCAACGCCGTGCGCAATTCCGTTTCACTCATGTTAGCAATTTTCTCCGCCTGCCGGACGACTGAGCGGGCGACGTCGAAGGCGACGTTGCCACCGCCGATCACCACGACCTTGCTGCCCAGTTCAACGCGATAGCCGAGGTTGACGTTGAGCAGAAAATCAATCGCCCGAAGCACCCCGTCATTTTCAACTCCCTCGATGCTTAGCTCGCGGCTTTTGTGAGCACCGATGCCGATGAAATACGCCTCAAACCCCTGTTTTTTGAGATCAGACAAGGTAAAATCCCTGCCCAAACGGCTGTTCAAGCGAATCTCCACTCCCAGATCCGCAATGGCATCAATCTCCGCTTGGACGACGTCGCGCGGCAACCGGTATTCCGGAACGCCGAGCACTAACATGCCTCCAGCCAGACTGTGAGCCTCAAACACGGTTGGCGAAAATCCCGCCAATGCCAGTTCATGAGCGCAGGACAAGCCCGCCGGACCGGCGCCGATGACGGCCACCTTGCGCTTGCCGCCGAGTTTCTCGCGGCTCGGTAGGTACAGGTCTGGATAGACCCTGGCTAGATCAAAGTCTTTCGACTCCGCACCGTACCGTTCACAGACAAAACGTTTCAAGGCGCGGATTGATATCGCCGCGTCCAGCGCCCCGCGTCGGCACTTCGCTTCACATGGAGCGGCACACACCCGTCCGCAAATCGATGCGAACGGGTTGGGAGCACGGGCAATGATGTAGGCGTCTTCATAACGCCCCTCGGCGATCGCCTGGACGTAGGCACCGGAGTCGGTACGCACGGGGCACCCCTCACGGCAGAGCACCTGCCGTGAGAAGTATTTCACATCCGGGAGTTCGACTGTGTAAGTCGCTGGCATCGACGAGGGAGGGGGTTAGATTGGCTTACTTGCCGTACTTGGTCACGACTTCCTTGATCTTGGCCTCTGCCGCGCTCTTGTCCGCAGCTGATGCTTTGGCAAGTTTCGCATCGACCTCTGCCTTTTTGCGAACGCTGGAGTCATACACCAGGAACTCATAGATTTTTTTCCCTTCGTCGCTGCTGATGCCTGAGCCGGGTTTATGCATCATGCGTTTGACGTAGCGCGACCACTCGTCGGGCAGCGCGTAGTCGGAATTAATCGGGCGGCTCAGTTTGTGGCACTGGGTGCATTTGGTTGCGAATACTTGATAGTCCTGTTGCGCAGCCTGCGGGTACTTCGAGACATTGACGGTGGCTGCGCCTTTTTCAAAACGCTCGACGCGGGCTTTGGTTTCGGCGTCCATTGCGTCCGCAGCACGCGTGGTGGCGGTGGTGGTGCCCAGCCCGAAAGCTGCCACGCCAAGAATGAGGGTGAGTGATGATTTGATGAACATAGTCATGATTTCCTTTCGTTTGCTAATATATGGTTTGATTGTTTAGATATCTATTAGAATCCGTATGAGAGTTGGAGAATGAAGCCGCTGCCTGGCGTTGCGTTGGGTCCTTTGCTGTGGAACCATTCATAATCGCCAGCCATTTGTAGGGTGTTGGTGAAGTAGTACACAAAGCCGGCCGTGCCGCGATTGGTGTTAGTCCCGAAGCCGTCATGCAGGGCGTCATAGCGTGCCACCAACTCCAGACTGTTGATAAGCGGCAGATCCAAATCCAAACCGGCAAACTTGTAGGCACCTTGCACCCACCAGCCATCGGGCTTGGCAGTGCCGATGTCCTCGGTTTGCAGCCAACTGCTGATATACTCGCCCTTGAATTCGATCGAGGAACCGAGGTGCACAGCCGTATCGAGAACGGCTGCGGACCAGCGGTGGTGACCGGAGTTATCCCATTCACCGGTTTGTCCCGAGATCCCGACTTCCACGTCGTGATGAGCCGAAAATGGCAGGAAATATCCGACCCGGCCACCATAACTCGGATTGCGGTGCAGATTGGCATTGCCACCGACGTTGCCGCCAAGGTCCAGATTGAACGGGTTGTTGCCGCTGCCATCCGCATACGTTGAGTTGCCTGAGCCGTCCACCGAGGACGGTCCGTTGACGCCGTAGGCCGAATAGGTGACTAGGCTGCCATCTGTGCCGACGGCAGCAGCACCACGCAACTGGACGCCCACGCCACTGCTAGGCAGAATCGAGCGGGCCAGCGGGTCATCAGGGATTTTGTTAAGCCAGCCGGCGCCGCGTTCCTGATAGGTGCCGAGCGGCAATATCATGTCGCCACCGATAACTGTAAGGTAATCATTGACGAGATAATCCAACTGAGCAAAACTCAGATCCACGGAGGTGGAATGGCCGTTGTTCAGGGTGTTTCCGCCCGGCAAGGTCGATTGGTTGTTGCCTAACGTGATGTCAAAGCCGGCTTCAAACAGGATATTGTCGTTGGCCCGATAGAGGACGATGGGAGCGAAGTCGGCCATCGTGAATCCGGCATGTTGGCCGGACATTTTGCCGAATTGGATTTCCGCGTCGCCGGCCAGCACGACATTGTGGTTGGCTGCGCCTGCTAGGTCGATGATTGGGGCTGCCGGGGCTGCGGCTTGCGGTGGGGCTTCGCGTGCCGGTTCTTTGGTTTTGGCTGCCTGCTGTTGGAGACTTTTAATTTTCTGTTGGTCCTGTTGGTGCGTCTGTTCAAGCGAGCCGACCTTGGCACTGAGCTGCTGGACTGTGTCAGCCAACTTTTTAAAATCCTCGTCGCTGACGGCGGCGGAGGCGTGCTGAGCCTGACATATACCGAGGACACAGCCGGCTGTGGTTAGGGCAAATTGTTTTGAGTAGATTTTCATGATAGTGGGTTGTTGGGTATTAGTTGCCGCTTTCTTCTTGGAGGTATTTGAGGATTTCCTTGGCATGCGAGGCTGGGAGGTTGGCCCTAACCCGCATGTGGGTTAGGAGGGTTTTCCACTGGCTGGCTTGAAATTCCTTGGGATAGCGTTCCGAGTGGCAGCGGTTGCAGTGGATGGCATATAACTCCGAACCCGAGAGGCTCGGAGCTTTGGCCGCTGCTGCTTTGGCGTCGTTGTCGGCAGAAACGGGCAGGACAAACAGCGCGGTGGCGGCCGCCACCGCAACGCTGAAGCCGGCTCCGGCCGCCACTCGTTGCTTGGATGTGATAGGACGATTCATGTTTTTCATCGGTTGGGTTGGATAGGCTGCATCTCGTGCAGTGGCTAAGTGATAGCCGAATCCGGGGCATGCGACTACTTGCCCGTTGGCAATTGCTGCTTGGATATTGGCATGCGGATGTCAGCTCCTCTCACTGGAACTCCTGTGGGCGCAGGGAGCTGCGGTATGCCGTCGGTGACATCCCAACCAGCCGCTTGAAAACGCTGTTGAATTGGGGAATGGAACCGAAACCCGAGGCAAATACCACCTCGGTGATGCGCAACGATGGATCCGCAATCATGGCCATGGCCTTTTCAATCCGGATGCGGGCCACATACTCGGTTAGAGTCATGCCAGTGCTTTTTTTGAAGATCTTACAAAAATGGAAACGGCTGACGTGGACGTGCTGGAGCACTCTGCCGAGGGTGATGGCCTGCTCGGAATATGACTGAACAAACGCCTTGGCCTTGCACACCGCGCCGGGTTCGGTGTCGTTGGTGGCGGCGAGGTTTCGGCTCGCATCGTCCACCAAATGCTGGGCGAAGACGCTGAGCAACTCAATGACCGCCTGGAGCCTGTCAATGGGAATGACGGGGGTTTCGAAATAGGCCTTGCGGGCTTTTTTCTCAGCATCACGGTCGAGGCCATTTTCGAGCATCTGCATGACCATGTCGAAATCGCGTTGGTTGGGTTCGCGGCGCATGACTTGTCCGCTCATCAGGGTGGCCACATGCCGTCCGGCGATGATCACTGGCACGGTCACTTCTGTCAGGCCGGCGAAGCAGCAGGCTTTTTGGGAGATGAGCTTTCTGGCGGTATTGCGCTGCAGCTGCCGTTGGTTGGTAAGGCAGGCGTTGCAGCCGAGGGCAGTGCCTGCCACCAGCTTGCAGAACGGGTTTTCAAATTTGCCGAAGCTCAGGCGTTGTTTGGGTTCGTCTGGGGGGACCAACTTTAAAGTAATCCCGGTGGCCTTGAAAAATGATTCCTCGTAGTGTTGGAGGACGGGCATGGCCGCGAGTTCATCGAAATCCAAGGGTTTCATCGGGCACTCGGGCTGAATGTTGGCTGCAACGGCTTGTCATCAGATCTGCC